>JBGUNV010000153.1:0-3934 GCA_045117595.1 Lachnospiraceae bacterium | reverse complement strand
GCATGAATCCGGCCTGTCCCAATGAAAACAGGCCTGTAAATCCGTTCAGCAGATTCATCGATACTGCCACAAGCGAATATACCGCCGCCTTTTTCAGAACCGTAAATAGCGGACTTGTGGGTTCAAATACCGAGGGAAGCCCCGGTATAAACGATTTTGCATTTTCAAGCAGGATCACGAACAGCAGAAGCACACATAATCCTATAAATATTTTTTTTGACTGTTTTTTCTGTTCCATTGTCTACACCTTATCCGTAGCAGCTTCCCCGAAGAGTCCCTGCGGTTTGAATATCAGGATTATTATAAGCAGCGCAAAAGTAAACGCATCCGAAAAAACGGAAACATCCCACGAAGAAGGCAGACCCTTTATGATCGTTTCACATATTCCGATCAGAAAAGCTCCGAGGACCGCACCCGGAATGGAACCGATCCCTCCGAATACCGCTGCCACAAATGCCTTAAGGCCGGGCATTGCACCTGCAGTCGGAGTTATTGCGGGATAATTTGTAAAGAAAAGCACGGATCCTACTGCCGCAAGTGCGGACCCGATGATAAAAGTTGCTGAAATTACTCTGTTGATCCTTATTCCCATCAGCCGGCTGGTCTCAAAATCCTTTGAAACAGCCCTCATGGCCATACCGACCTTGGTACGGTTTATAAGGACGGAAAGAGCTAACACAAGTGCAAGCACAAGGAACGGGGTGATAATAACAACCCATTTTGTCTGTGTTCCTGCAACATTGACCGTATCCGATAAAAACCGGATCTCGGGGTATGTCATCGGCTGTCCTCCAGTAACGTATGTGGCGGTATTCTGCAGGAGATAGCTGACTCCGATCGCAGATATCATAACCGACATCCTGGGAGCATTTCGAAGCGGTTTGTATGCCGCCCTCTCAATGGTGAAGCCCAGGATCACCGTCATGATTATTATAAGCGGCACTGATGCCGAAACCGGCAACGTCGCCGTAAAATATATGCCCATAAGACCCGCAACCATAAACACATCGCCATGTGCAAAGTTTATAAGGCGCAGTATTCCGTATACAAGTGTATATCCGATCGCGATAAGTGCATATTGCCCGCCTACCGATATTCCGGAGAGCAATACCGAAATGACATATTCCATAGATCCGTCCTTTAATCCTTATTATTACTTGCTGCCCGAACCGGTCTGGACCTTTTCAAATGCCCATGTTCCGGAAGCAGTATCCGCCGTCTTGATATAAGCCGTATCCCTTACGGCATCACCGATCTCATCAAAAGCTATGGATCCCGACACACCGTCATATTTAACCTGAGGGATAGCTCCCTTGATGGCTGCCTTGTCGGGAGAGCCTGCTGCCTTGATAGCCTCAAGTGCAACATAGTAAGCGTCATAACCCATAGCGGTAACAGCCGAGATAGTATCATTTCCGCCGTTTGCAGTCATGGCATCGGAATTGTTGTTGATGTAATCCTTGATACCTTTATCAAACGTCTCTGAACCACCCTCCTGATAGAAAGTTGAAACATAAAGCTGAAGGTTGGTTCCCTTTGTTGCTTCAAGGACCATATTATCATCAAGTGTATCGGATCCGAGGAAAGGAATACCGATATCAAGTGATGATGCCTGCTCCATTATCTGCTTTGCGTATGCGATCGAAACAGGTGTAAAGATAACATCCGCACCTTCACTCTTGGCCTTGTTCAGGTAAGATGTAAAGTCTGAGTTATTTGTGGGGAAGGAGTCGGTGATGACCTCACCGCCGGCTGCTTCAAACACCTGCTTGAAGAATACACACAGACCCTGGTCATATTCATTACCGTTCTCACCGAGGCAGTATGCCTTCTTGGCTGAGAACTTGTCCATTGCAAAGTTTGCAAGAACGTCTGCCTGGAAATTGTCCAGGAAACAGATTCTGAAGTAATAATCATTTCCGGCGGTAACATTGGGGTTTGTACATGTTACACCGATAGCTGCAAGTCCGGCTTCTTCAAACTTGGGACCGCCTGCCATGGATACGCCCGAACCGTAAGATCCGAGAACAAGAGCAACATCCTTACCTACAAGTTCCGATGCTGCCGAAGGAGCCTTATCTGCGGATGAACCGTTATCAGCCATAACAAGTTCAACATTATATGTCTTGCCGCCAACCTCTACGGTAGGAGTCTCGGAATTAGCGTACTGCATACCGAGGATCTCCTTCTTACCGCCCGATGCGGAATCTCCGGTAGAAGGCTCAAATACACCGATTCTGATGGTATCACCTGATGAAGCGGAAGCATCACCTGCGGCAGCCGGTGCAGCAGCACCACAGGCCGTAAGGAACATCATGGCACCTGCCATGACTAAAGCGATAGTCTTTTTCATAGTAAACCTCCTTAAAAGATAAATAAATACTAGGAAATTTTACTTTTTTTCATCCTAAAAGTCAACAGAAGGACGCTTGGTGGCTACAGAGTTTTCAAAGCCTTTGCAAGATCCTCGCGTGTATTGATATTTGTCACGATATTTTTGTCAAATATTGAGCTTTCCAGAGGGATATATCTGGTGGGGATCCCGGAGAATATCCGGCGGAGCCTGTACTCCTTCCGGGATATGAGATCGTTCACGACAGGAAGCACACTCTTTTTTTTATATACAGCACACAACGGTTCGATATGGTCCTCGTGGGATGCCACATAGCAGTCATAGTCCGGGCATATGTATCCTGCCATATATCCTACAAGTTCTTTTTTTATAAACGGCATGTCAACCGCACAGATAAAAACATACTCCCGCCGCGAGCTGCCAAGGATCTGCCTGATCCCCTCCATCGGGCCTATACCGGTATTTTCATCATATACCGTGGTATGCCCTGCGCCTTCATAATCTCTGCATTCTCCTGCGGAGATTATTATATCGCCGAATCCCGACAGTTCGTGTACCAGGATGTCTATGAACCGTTCATCGAGCAGACGTATCTGCGCCTTATCGGGTCCCATCCTGGTACTTTTTCCGCCGGCCAGTATTCCGATATCTATCTCAGTATCATTTGCCATTACACAGCTTCTTCCCCTGTTTCCTTACCTTCAAACAGCCTGCTGCATAATGCCGATAGCGCTGCAGCCGGTACTATCCACAGCAGGTATCTTGCCGGGAAGCACAAAAGCAGCAGCATCGAAACCGCCAGCGGCTTTTTCATGGACACTCCCAACGTTCCCGCGGCCGCGATCGCTGCCGCATATATCGCATGATCTGCGTCCTGCGGAAAGATCATAAGCGAGACTCCAAATCCGAGACACACCGCGGCAAAGATAAGCGGGAAGAAATGTCCTCCCTTCAGCCCGAGGCCTATACACATATTAGTCATGATGACCTTCAAAAATGCTATAGCTATCATGGCAAGAGGCAGATATGATGCATAATCGTCGATCAGTATTCCCATCTGTTCCTCGCCGGAAAAGCGGATCACCGGAAGAGCGCAGGCAACACCTCCGAGTATCAGGCCCGCGACACCTTCCTTCAGTACCGGTGGCAGTCTGTGTCCTATACCTTCAAATATTTTCTCCGTTCTTTCAAAAAACAGTCCCAGTATGATTCCGCACACCAGATATACAATAAAAAGCATATAATCCGCCCTCTGTGCCGGAACGGCATCAAATGTCGGAAAACCTTCCGACACTTTACCGAAAATATTGTTCATCAGCCAGAACACTCCAAAGCCCGCTCCTGCTGCCAGGCAGTACATCACGATCTTCGTCGATCCCGTAAGTCCTCGTCCCTTATCTGTTCCTTCCGTTTCCGCAACATCCTCTTCCACATCAAAGAGGCCGAACAGCGGTGATCTGAACATTACCGACAGAGTTACCTCCGCTCCCATTCTGGAATAGTACTCGCTCTGATCACCCGCAAACTTCATCTTATCACCGGCCCAGCAGCACAGGGCTACTATCACTCCGACCATCCCGG
>JBGUNV010000152.1:0-24513 GCA_045117595.1 Lachnospiraceae bacterium | reverse complement strand
TTCTTCCTCTTTTATATGGTACAGCAAAATTTGCCTTATATATTATAGTTAAAGCACACATTTACGTCAAGATAACTGTAAAAAGGGACACCGATATAACCCCTGTCAGTCGCCCTCGACAAGAAACATACTCATCTGCGGGATACGCCCGGACAATGTCGCAATATCCCAGAAAACATCGCTCTCCTCAGTGCTAACCACAAGTTCATCCACCGGCATACCCTCGGGTACGGTAACATTATAGACTACGACGTCACCCAGCTTAGTCCTGCTGACATTTCTCCGGCCCATGCTGCTGCCGGATGCCCCCGGCTCCATGGGTTCGATATACTGCTCCTGTCCGCCTGTAAGACTTACCACGGCAACTTTGTCAAGCGCACCCTCTTCGTAGTTTTGCGCAAACGGCATCCTGCCGAGGATCTTTTCAGGGGGATTTACTATCACAAGAGCAACCGCATCTGCAGGCGCTTCTTCACGAAGTCTTTCAAGCTGTCTTCTGCCTCCGAGCATGTATTCATAATATGACAGTACAGCGTGATCGCACGGCTCATACTCGAACTGCTCGGTGAACTCCTTCTCCCGTCCTATGGCATCCACTATCCAGCATTTTGCCTCAATGGTCATATCATCGGCAAATGACAGTTCATAGATCTCGCCTTCCTGTACGGATCCTATCCGGTGACCCCAGAAATCAAATATCTCATTGTAATACTCATAAACGGCAGTTGACAGGTCATCACCCTGCCATATGAGGTTCGTACCGATTATCTCATACTGGAAACATCCGGTAAGTCCGTCATTGATATTGTAGAATTCATACGCACTCGTATGAGGATTGACATGGCAATCGACGATTATCCAGTCGCCGACCTGCTCACAGCCCATGATCGCGGTTGCAGTCGGAACGACATCATGCATGTCCAGATCAACTCCGTTGATGGTAAAGGTCATATCCTTATAACTGTAATCCTGCTCTAGTTCGCCCATATCGTATATGCCGTAGACCGCTCTTTCCACATCACTTATCTTTTTGATCTCACCGTTCCTGGCGGTTACGACCTCACAGATCATGAGCGGATAGCCGCTGTTCCAGTCATCGATGGCATACATCCCGTCCAGATCGATATCCCCGGCAAAGTCATAGTATGCGACTCCCATGTTTTCCTTCTCGGAAAAATATCCCGCGTTAAACTTTCTGTTGGAATACTCCTCATAAGTTTCGTACTCATGCAGATCCATCTCCTGGAGCCATACTCCCGCGCCGTCATCGGATATCTCCCATGCCCATGCATAGAACGTATCTTCATCGGCCTGCGCGGTCTCGGCACGTCCACCGTTGCTGCGATAGAACAGCCAGTTATTCACCCAGTTTTCATAATCACCCGGAACGGAGGCAAATACAAATGCGGACACAGCTGACTCTCCGTTTCCCACTTCCTGCAGATACAGATAATCCTCTTCCTCAAAACAGCCTATATGGAATATCCCGCTCGTGCTTTCCACGGTACCGGGCTCACTGAAATATCCCTCTTTCTCAGTGGCAAACTCACTGATATCATCAAGCTCAATATTATATTCGTCAGGCTCTTCGCCCTCTTCGGCATCGAAGTGCTCAAAGGACAGCGTACCTGACGCCGACGCACCGTCTTTGATGCGGGTGAGCGTTATCGATCCGTCCTCTTCTATCTCCAGAGTCGCCTGATCCTCGCCGCGTTCCCGGTCATACAGCGTCCACCTACCGGCAATGAATTCGAGTATGCCCTCCCCCGAGGTAAGGTCCACCCCGGCTTCCGATTCCTTTTCCTCACTTTTTTCCGGCTCCGCTTTCTCATTTGATGCCGCTTTTTTAGCCTCAAGTTTCTGAGCCAGATCACTTTTCAGTTTGTCCGACTGATCAGCCGGTGCCGAGCCGCAGCCTGTAAGTACCAGCATCAAAATGATCAAATATAATACTTTCTTCATAAAGTCATTCTCCTGTTGTCAAAGGGGACGGTTCTTTTTGTCATCAAAATCAGGGTGCGGGCCCCTCCTATCTGCCTCAGTCCCACCAGTAACTGCCGTAATATGCTTTGATGTGGTTGCCGTCGAGGGATACCTCAAATACCCCGATCAAAGCCGGGCCGCTTGACATATACGCATCCGTAT
The DNA here is from genome assembly GCA_045117595.1 of Lachnospiraceae bacterium. Lineage (GTDB taxonomy): Bacteria > Bacillota > Clostridia > Lachnospirales > Lachnospiraceae > UBA2868. Next base: position 22,368 of record JBGUNV010000152.1, on the reverse strand, counting down.
CATCATGTAAGAGGTTGTCGTTTTTAACTATCCATTCGTACGGACTCATGCCCTTTTCATAATTTCCGAAGAACTGCATGTCGGCAGACTTGTCAAACACGGTATCCATGTCGACGATCAGATCCGCTTTTTTCGGGCCGTCTCCAACTGCATACGGAAGTGAAACGTCAACATCATGCAGGATTATGCAATCCTTTAATATCTCTATGTTATCCTCGCTGTACATTGTGTACTCGTATCTGCCGCCGATGTATTCACCCGCATACTTGACATAGGCATCGCCAAATCCGGCAGCCTTTACGTCCGAGAGCACCTCCTCGGCCTGCTGCTTCGTGGAATACAATCCTGCAGTGACAACATAATAAGGCTCCGGATTAAGATTTGCGAAATCAGGCGTGTATACCACAGGCTCATACATGTATCCGGCCTCTTCAAGTTTTGCCTCAAGCGGCTCACATTTATCCCGGTCCTTAAACGCTCCGAGAAATACACCATACGCATCGCCCGACATATTATCCAGGGATCCGTCATATTCAATCCCGTCACCCGCTGTATCATATCCCGTAGCAGATCCCGCATTGTCTGATGCCACGCCCTTTCCGGACGTTTTTTTCCAATCTTCCATCGGGATCCATGATATGGTCTCACATTCATATGCATCCTGCAAATCTAAAAATTCATCCTCGGACATATCGGTCTTTTCGGAATCATTCCGGTCCATCGAGCCGTTTGTGTTATGGAAGATCACAAGATTTCCGGTTGCGGCGTCTTCCTCACTGAAAAACATGTCATCCCATTCTTCCTTATTGTCAGCACCCAGATGCCACTCTCCGAAGATCGTGTTTGCGGCCCCGCCCGAGCCGAAGTTGAAGAAGTGTCCGTTTCCCAGATAATGCTGCCTGTTTCTGGCCCATCCCTCCAGGAAGCTAACGGGCTTGCCGTTTTCACACGTAAATCCGTTGTAAATATATGCAACTTCCTCCGGACTTTCATACTCATATGCTGCATTTTCCCCGATCAGGAGTTCCGGAACCTTGTCATCATTTATATCCATGATCACGTATCCGATTGTCTCCATCAGATCATCATCTTCCGGATAGGCAACGCGCTCCCATATACCGGTCAGATCAAGACCGCTGTCCGACTCATACTCGGGCCCGGTCTCGATAAGGTTTGAAACCTCCTGTAGAACCGGCGCATAAATCTGTTCATAATCTTCTTCCGAGTCCTTATCTTTATCCTTTGCAGATCCTTTTTTCGACAGTTTCTTTTTATTTTTGATCGCAGACTTCTTGTCGGACTTTTCAGTTTTTGCACTATCCCCGGCATCACTTACTGTTTCGGCCGGTTCATCCGCCGCCGTGGTTTCCGCAGCAGGGGCAGCCGCGCAGCCCGCCAGAAGCGTACCTGCCAGGATCAGCGTTAAAACTGCAGCTAATGATTTTCTCATGAATTCTCTCCTGTTATTTCATCTAAAAAGTTGTCAAAAAGAACCGTCCCTTTTGTCATCTTTTGACACCTCATACATCCCAGTAAAAGGCTCCGTATATCGTATCAACATGTCCATCTTCGAGGTGAACCTCCATGAATCCGCTGTAATCACTGTTTCCGCTCATCCAGTCGTAAGCAGACATGCTCTCGTCATAATTGTCGGTTCTATCCTTTGCCTCCGTCCTGTCGAATACGGTGTCGCGGTCAACGATCACATCCATCAGCACCGGTTCAACGTAAAAATTATAAGGTACATACACATGCGCATCATGAAGGATAACGCAGTCCCTCAGCACTTCCACCTCTTCATCGCCGTCGCAGACAGGCTGGACCCAGAGCTTGTCTCCCGTGTACTGTCCGATATTGCCAACGTATGCATCCGGAAATCCCGCTTTTTTGATGATCTCAAGTTCGCGGTTTATCTCCTCCTCATCTATGCTGACCACGGTAGTGACATCATTTCGCGACTTATCGTCAAAATCCGTATAATCATCGGGATCGACATGCGGAACAAAATAATATCCTGCCTCATCAAGCTTCATTTCGATCTCGTGCTTTTCATTCTCATCTCCCGAGCACGGTATCAGTACACAGTATATATCGCCGGAATCATACCTCTCATCTTCTGCTTCGGCCGTCTGGGATACGATTTCTCCTTTGAGGCTGTCGTACTGTTCACGGAGCTTTATGAGAAGTTCACGGTCCCTGTCCGAATACTCCCTGTACTCTTCCATGCTGAAACGTATTCCGCCAGGATCTTTACTGTCAGGATCCGAGAACCTTATTTCATAACTCCACGGGCTGTAATCGGTGACGAACAGATCACTGTCGGGCCTGTCGGCAAGAGATGCGACATCATTATTTCTGATAAAACCTTCAAATGCCTTTACGGCATCGGCCGATACGGCATACTCTGTTACGATCGTCGGTTCTGCAAACGATCTGCTGTCACGGCATTCTATGGTCCATTCGCCGGCATCGTTTTTGTGAAGGTACTCGTTGTGGTACTCTCCGCTCATGTCACCGTAGCCGGGATGAAAGTTAAACTCAATAAGTTCCGAATCCGCCGCAAGTTCTGTTTTGCCTCCGTCGCCTGAAGAAGTGCTGCCACCCGAAGCACCTCCGATATTGTCAAAGCCGCCGGTACCCCCGCTTTCGGGCACCGCAGAACAGGCGGATGCCAAAACCGCAAAAGCGGAAATTACAGCCAGATAAACCATTCTTTTCATTAACTGTTCCTCCCTCATCCGTAAATTACCATGCCGTCGAACATATCCCATATGGAAACAGACTCCTGACCGGCCCTGACGATATAGCCCATATCATTGTCAAGGATCACATTAATACGCACCAGATCGCCATCATCCGTACGGCAGTCGACAAATGAGTCTATATCCGTATCCGTCAGTATGAGGCGCGCGCCCTTTTGCAGCAACTTGCTGCTTCCGGTTGGCTCATGTGTATTTTCGCTTACCACCGGAACATCCGGAAGGTCTTCTTTTAAAGTGATATCGATCGGATCTTCAGGACTGTAGAAATATACCGATTCGACCGGCGCAAGCTCTCCGTCATCATTCAGTTCGCAGACGGCAGTTGCCTGCAGGGTCGACAGCAGATTCGTATCTACTGTAACACTTACGAAACGGGGATCCGCCGGAATACGCGACGGAAGCCTGTTATCCGAATCCGCATCCTCATCCCATACGGGGCAGGGTGTAAATTCCCCTCCGATAAGCGTCTTCTCTATGACATCGTCACCGTCTATGTCAAACGTCTGCAGATAGGAAAAATCAAACGAATCAAAACTGTAGATCACATACGTCCTGCCGTCCCGATGAACAAGCTTGATATTATGATCGTATACCTCGTCTTCAAAATCATATTCGCTCGTTGTACCGTTGATGCTAAGACACAGCCCCGTGTCATAATCATATTCATGATCGTATTGTGCGTAAGCACAAATATCATCGGCCTCTCCGTCGTCCTCAAGATCCGCAAATGTATGCCTGTACATCGGGATCTCCATCACCCACTCCTTCGGAGCGTTGTCGGCAAAACGGGCGTTAAAAACAGTCCCGTCCTCATCCTCGGCAAACAGCAGGCAAACTGCCGTATCGTCAAGCACGAACGATTCCGAATTGAACAGAAATGTAATGCCCTGCGGCTCGAGCACAAAGTTTGCCTCACCCGAGGACAGATGATCCTTCAGTTCCTTTATGACATCTTCAGTACTCACATCATAAGGCTGATCATACGTCTGCTGGATCTTTACCGCTTCGATGATCTTCGGGGCGAGCAGTTCGCACAGAGCATCCCTGTCATCTACAATATCATCAAGTGTCAGATCCTTACCTGTTTTTACATCTATGTTAAATGATGTGTAACGGCGCCTTAAATATTCCGGATTCACCTGCGCCTCGAAACTCCTGTAGAAGCTGAGAACCTCATCATCAAGTCTTCTGACATACAGATACGTGTTCTGGATGAACGGAAGCGTGCCGAATTCATAACGCCTGTCCTTCTCGTCATCCGGAAGCGAGTTGATGTCTCTTTCCCTGGCCATAAAAGCGTTGCTCTCTTCCGTTGCAAGAAGATCGTTGATACCGATAAGCTTCACCGCAAGCTCAGGATATTCCTTTTCCGACAGCTCGGACAGTTTCAGAAGCTGGAACGTTGAAGTCACAACAGGCCTGTGCGCTTCTTCATCATAACTGTAGTTGCCCTTGGATCTTCTGTACAGTTCCGGGCGGTCGCGGCCGGGAATTATATCCTTCCTGTCTACCTTATCTTCCTTCTTCTTTTTGCTGTTCCGGGGAGTCGGCTTTTTAACGGTCTTATCAACCTCCTGTCCGGATGACTTCGTATCATCCACATCCGCAACAGTCTGCTGCTTATCCGCCATCTGCCCGAGCTTATCCGCAAGCTGCGTATCCGCAGCCGGTGCGCATCCGCACAGCATGATGGCTGCAGTTGATACACATATCAGTTTGAAGATAAATCTTTCTGATCTTCTGTTCATGATCGCACCCTTTGACACTATTCATCCTCCGCATCCAGGCTGAACCAGCTTTCGTCAGTTACTATTCCTTTTTTGAACTCACCGGTCTTACTGTTGAATGTAAGGGGAGTTATCATATAGTCATGACCGTCGGTAAAATCATCCGTCAGAGTATAGAATTCACCGGAATCCTTTCTGTAAAATCCTTCTGTCTTCATGGATATGTCCAGTTCATACGGTTTGCCGTCCCTGACTCCGTATACGAAAGTGAGCCAGCCACTGCCGTAACCTCCGCAGTCCCCATAGAAAAATCCCGCATTCTCTTCGGGATAATCCATATAGAAAGTGCCTGTCTGGTCATAGAGCGACATGCCCTCAAACTTGTCCCGCATCATCATGGTGTCACCTTCCGAGGATATGAACCATATCTCAGCGGGCAGGTATCCTCCGTTATCGTCATTATCACCGATAACAGCAAATGCTTCACCGGCACCGTCGCCGTCATAATCATGACACTCGACGACACAGACCTTGCCTCCGATAGTATCCGCTATTGCTGCCGCATCTGATGAATTTATCCCCGATGACCGGCTGCCCTTTGCGGACGTATCCTGTATCGTTATCTTCCCGCTGCTGTCAATACTCATGCTTTTTTGCTCTGTCTCTTCCGGAAACGTCTCATCCGGTATTACAAAAATGTCCATATCGGAGACATCCTGCGGCACATAAGTACCTGACCCGACATCAGGATCCGGACATGCGAATCCGCCTTCTTCACTGCCGGCTCTTTCTATATCATCGCCTTTTAGCACAAACGTATTGATATACGGATACAGATCTTCATAATGCTCAGTAACAAGAACCGTCGAGGAATCCCTGTGCACGAGCATTGCCTTTGTGTTCAGCCACAGGTTGCCGTTTGGAGGGCATATGTCAACAGCCGGGTAAAACTGGTCGTTATAGAAGAAATTGATACCGGATTCAAATGTAAATCCGCCGCCTTCATTCTTCTCAGTCATCCACGAGACAGTATCCGTGTAACCGTCATCATCACAGTCGAATCTCGTATCACTGTACTTGCCCGGGATCTGCATTATCCATTCGTCGGGAACATTTCCGGCATACTTTTTATTAAAGATTTTACCGTCCTCATCATCGGAAAACAGAACCGCCACACTCATATGACCTATCACATCACCGACATTCTCAAACCAGTAGGTGATACCCTGCGGATCGAGCACCCATGAATACCTGCCGGCATCAAGAAGGCTCTTGAGTTCTTTCTCACCGTCAAACGAATCCCCGTCGGTATCGTTACCGTACAGCATCATCTCTCTCATGAAGCACGCCTCAAGTTCACGCGCGAGGAGTTTGTAAAACGCATCCTCGTCATCCACCACATCGGACAGGGCGAGTTCTTCACCGGTATCCATCGAATACGTATGGGCCGTCATGACAACATCGTCACCTTCAACGTTATATGAACGGAACTGACAGGCAACAGATAATATGTCACTGTCTGCGCGGCGCACATATATATTCCACTCTTCGTTTATAAGATCGGATCCCCCGTCGAGCAGCGATTCGATCTCCTTCCTGCCGAGCTTTTCAAGTGCTTTACTTTCTTCATCACGAAGTTCCTGCTCATTCATGCCTATATCTTCATTAAGCGCCTCAAGCTGGTCTGCAAGGATACCGTTGCTGCGGTAATCTTCCATATGTATCTGCTCATAGGTATGCCTGAGCAGGTATGTATCCTCATACGGATAATCATTTTCACGCTCTGTGGATATGTAAAATTTCGGAATATCCTGCTTCCCGTTATCGGATCTGCTGTCTTTCTTTCCCTTTTTTGCGGGCTTTTCGGGCTTTGTTTCAGCCTCTTTACCATCAGTATCATCTGCAGCATCGGTATCTGCCACCCTCCCTGCATCCGACATCTCTTGGAGCTTGTCGGCAAGACCATTGTCTGCAGATCCTCCGCAGCCGGTTAGACAAAGTACCATAGCCATGATAAGTGCGAAAAGCGATAACCTCTTCATTGCATACCTCCTGACATTATAAACATCGCAATTAATCACATTATAACCCCAAAACGGTAAATCTTACCACAAAAAGAGCATATTTGTGTTAAAATACCCTCATGGCATTTGATGGTATAACAATAAGAGCACTTACATGTGAATTACAGAATCGCATCCTTGGCGGTCGCATCGCCAAGATCGCACAGCCCGAGGCGGATGAGCTGATGCTGACAGTGCGAACGGACGGCGCAAATGAGCGGCTCCTCATATCGGTTGGAGCTTCTCTTCCCTTTGTGTACCTTACGGATGAGAACAAGCCCTCTCCTCTTACCGCTCCATCATTTTGCATGATGCTCAGGAAGCACATATCGGGCGGAAGGTTGGTTGACATAACTCAACCGGGTCTTGAACGTATCATCGAGTTTGAGATCGAACACCTCAATGAAATGGGCGATACATGCCGCAAGATCCTGACAGTGGAGCTCATGGGCAAACACTCGAACATAATCTTCCGGCAGCCTGACGGTACGATAATCGACAGCATCAAACACGTCAGTGCCGCGGTCTCTTCGGTGCGTGAAGTTCTTCCCGGGAGAAGTTACTTCATACCGAAGGCAGAAGGGAAAGTTGATTTACATAATTTTATTTTATGTAGTCCAAATTCCTGCGAAATGCTGGATAAGCCCACCTCTCTTGCAAAATCACTCTACTCCACCTTTACCGGTTTCTCTCCTTCCATGGCAGAGAGCGTATGTGAGCTTGCTGACCTTGACAGCGACAGAGCCGCCAATACTTTCAGCAATTACGAGTTATGTAAACTCATTCCCGTGCTTTCAACCCTCGACGAAACCATTCAGTCAGAAGGCTTCAGGCCTGCGATCATATCAGATGCTGACGGTACACCGATGGAGTTTGAGGTAATACAGCTTGCCCAGTATGCATCCATGGACAGGCTTTTCTTTGATACAGTCTCCGATATGCTGATCTCCTACTACGCCAGGAGGAATGAATATACAAGGATCCGCCAGAAGGGGGCCGATCTTCGCAGGATCGTTACGACCGCACTTGAGCGCTGTGTCAGAAAAGAGGATATCCAGCAGAAGCAGCTGAAGGATACGGACAAGATGGACAGATTCAGGATCTGGGGCGAACTGCTGCAGACCTATGGATATGCCGCCGGTGAAGGCGACAGGAGCATTACCTGTGACAATTACTATACGAACGAGCAGATCACGATCCCGCTCGATCCCACGCTCTCCCCAATGGCCAATTCCGTTAAATATTTTGACAGATACAACAAATTGAAGCGCACAAAAGAGGCTGTAACAAAGCAGCTAGCGGAAACGCAGGCTGAGATCGGCCACCTTCAGTCGGTGCTCGCAAGTCTTGATGTTGCGGCAAACGAGGATGATCTGTCCCAGATCCGTGACGAACTGTGTGACAGCGGATATATCAGGCGGAAAAGTTCGGATAAAAAAAGAGGCCACTCGAAGAGCCGGCCCTACCATTACGTTTCCTCAGACGGATTTCACATCTATGTCGGCAAGAACAATTACCAGAACGATGAGCTGACGTTCAAGGTCGCAAATACCGGCGACTGGTGGTTCCACGCCAAGAAAATGCCCGGAAGCCACGTCATCGTCAGGTGCGAAGGACGGGAACTTCCCGACCATATATACGAGGACGCGGCCAGCCTTGCGGCCTACTATTCGAGCGGCCGGAGCATGGGAAAGGTCGAGATAGATTACGCTCCCCGCAAGGAAATAAAAAAACCCGGCGGCGCAAAACCCGGGTTTGTGATCTATTATACAAATTATTCAATGACAGCCGAGGCGGTCATACCCGAAGGTCTGAGCCTCGTCGACAGTAAATAGGAGATCTGCAAAATATCAGGGTAATCTGAGCTTATCAAGCAGCGTGTTGAACTTGACCTCATTACCCTCATACCTTATCAGTCCCTTATACCACGCATCGCGCATCCTTATCTTCTTCGTTGCAAGCTTCATTATCACGTCCGCCGTTGCGACTATCCTTCCGTCATGATTGTAATAATTATACGGTTCAACCAGGCAGGCACGCTCGGCAACCTCGAAATAGAATGCTCCGGCTCCCTCTCCCACTATATCAACTTCTATCGCTATATGTTCGAAAATCTCCCTTGCATCGGCATTTTCGAACGTCTTTCGAACTCTCTCAACGATCTGTTCGTATGTGATAGGTGTATTCTCTGCCAATTTACTCTCCCGCTCCTTCATAAGATAAGTATACTGCTCAGATCTTTGATCATATTATATCACATTTTGGCGTTCTGTGACATAAATAATTATTATGTCATAAAAAAGGGTACGGACTGTACTGTCCATACCCTTTCAACAATCATCACCTTTGTGAAATAACGCTATCTGACATCTGTCGTTCCATATGCGGCAGCGAGTTTTTCTATCTGTATCGTGCCGTCTGCTTCAACTAACGATGACAGGTCCGCTCCTGCCGGGATCGTTATGATAACGAGCTTTCCGTTCACCAGGCATACGAGTGTTACCGTAATGTCACGCCTTGCAAGAAGCGCATTTACCGAGGCTGCATCCAGCCTGTCCTCAGTCCATGAGATTGAGGCAGTACCGCCGGCCGGTGTGCCGTTTATCGCATTGATGGCCGCCTGAGTCGCTTCACTGACGGGAGGCTGCCACTCATTTTTCTGATCAGGGTTACTGTTATCAGCTTCCTCACCGCTACTGTTTCTGGAAAGTACCGCAGAGAAGTATACTCCGCCGCCTCTGGGAACTTCAATATAGTAATTGCCGCACCCATCCTTTACAAGCTTATACTCCTGACCTTTGTCACCATATACGGCATCAACCGTATAATCGCTGTCCACATCGATCTTCAGCAGAACCTTGTCGCCTTCATATGCCCACTGCCACGGTTCCTCAGCAACACCTGTTACGGTTGCGAGCGCAGATCCGTCAGCGCGCGTTGCCGTCAGGGTAGCACCTGCACGTGGCTGTTCAATCTTAATGATATACTGGATTTTCTCTTCAATCTCGGGAACCTCAGTATAGACTTCATTAGAAGGATCATTGGAATCTAATTTCATGGCAACATGACCGTCCGGGGCCTTTTCAACCTTCCATACCGTAATGGTTCCGGGGGCGGAGTCACCTTCGCCATCAATTACAATTCCGTATTTCCCGCCGCTGACGGTACCCTCGACCAGAATGTTGTTCTTTCCGTTATTCTTGGTTCCGATAACAATACCGGCATAGGATCCCTTTACATCGCCACCTGTCTTTACCGTATTTTCGCCGCCTTCACTAAACATAGCGACCCCGCTGGCGAAATCATCTCCCGTAGCAGAAACATCTCCACGAACCACAACGTCATTCAGTCCTTTTTCGCCAACCAACGAATGAACTCCCATAAATTCACCTGTAACGTTGCCGCCGACGCTTATAACGGTCATTCCACTGCTGCCCGGCTTTATACCTGCACTGGTCTGGATTCCCTTGATATTACCGGAAACATCACCGGTAACCACAACGCTGGCCGCTCCATCATCGGAAGCATCTACCAAAAGTCCCATCTTACCTTCTGAGGTTACATTTCCTTTAACCTCAACATCACATACACCGTTTTGGGCGATCACTCCGGCGGCAGCATACGCGCCACCTTCAACATTTCCTTCCACTTCAACTTCCGTCTCGCCGTTTTGCTCGGCAGCCGCGGTCAACGCACTGGAAAACTCCCCCGTCATATCATTATTAATCACATCCTTGGAGTCTACTGCAGCAGCTCCCTCTTCCCCTGTGGCTACGACAGCAAGGGCGTATTGCTCACTGTCAACCACAATGTTCTCATCAAATTCCTGTTCTATTTCTTCATTTTCAGCAACAACCTCCTGCGTTTCATTTATCTCGGCAAATACCGGTACAGGCATAGTAGTCGCCATAACCGTCGCCGATATTGTTACCGCCGTCAGTCTTTTCAATAATCCGATACTAATATTCATTCAATTTACCTCCGTTTTGAAAGTCGCGGAATCCTCCATCCGTTTCGGACAGGGATGTTACAAACGTAATTATACAGTATCTATGCGGTGAAAAAAAGCATATATTCCGTATCATCAGAAAAAAATCGACCGTTAGTCGAAAAAAGTATTGACATGACAAAATTTCAGCGTTATCATAAAAACCGACCGGTGGTCGAAAATGGAGGAAGCGTATGAAAAAAGGCGAAAAGAGAAAACTTGAACTACTGCAGATAGCATACAGTTTGTTCCTGGCTAAGGGATACGAAAACACCAGCGTAGATGAGATCATCGCACAGGCCGGTATGGCGAAGGGAACATTCTATTATTACTTCAGGACCAAGGAACAGCTACTCGATGAAGTGATCGATATGATGCTCGATACCGAGGAGGAAAGGGCGAGGGCAATAATTCAGGCCGATATAAGCGTCCCCGAAAAACTGATCGGCGTTATATCTTCATTTCGCCCCGATACGAGTGAAGCACCTATAACCGAAGCACTTCATGATGCACAGAACATAGTCATGCACGAGGTGACAGGCAGAAAACTGATGGCACGGATCGTCCCTCTCCTTTCCGAAGTGGGCAGGCAGGGCGTTTCGGAAGGGTTATTCGAATGCGATGACATCCCCGAACGTGTCAGGCAGATCGTGATACTCTCAACTGCCCTTTTTGATGACTCTGATTCCTACACGGAGGCTGACATCAGGGTATTCATAGATACTGTCGAGAGGATCATGTATGCACAGCCCGGTTCAATGAATTTTATATCACAGTTGCTGGAGAGTGCATCTGATCATAAATGATACACCCACCAATCGTTATCATATGTACGTAAAAAGGAGGCAAAAATGGAACACTATACATACAGACCGGTAAGATTTTATCTGACCGTATTCGGATTTACATGGGGACTTTGGATCACGGCACTGATCTTTAAGAACACACCGCTTATGTTCGTCCTGATGCTTCTGGGTCTCATGGCTCCGGCAGCGACGGCAGTCATAACCATACTCACATCCGGGAACAGGATGCTGAAGGAAGACCTGAAGAGAAAAATGGTCGGATGCTACAGGATCAGACCGGGCTATATCATACTTGCCATTATCATCTTCGGCGCAGCAGTCGCAATATCGATCGGAATATCGGTCCTTCTCGGAGGCTCACCCGAACAGTTTTCATTTACCGAGGACTTCTCATTTTCAATCGGCGGTACTTCCGCACTGCTTACCATGGTGCTGGCTTCCCTCATCGAGGAACTCGGATGGCGCGGCTACGGCGAGGATTCGGTCGGGCAATACATGAACTGGTTCAAAGAATCGATCATATTTGCCGTCATATGGGCCATGTGGCATCTCCCGCTCTTCCTGATCCCGGGGACCTACCAGTACACGCTGACCGAGCTTGGTCCGGCATATATCATCAACTTCCTTGTAAGCACTATACCGATCGATTTTATCCAGACATGGCTGTATGTCAAAAACAGACGAAGCATGCTCGCGACCATGATCTTCCATCTGTTCATAAATGTCTTCCAGGAGAAGGTTGCCATGACTCCGGAAACAAAGATCATAGAGACCGGCGTGTTCTTCGTAGTTGCGGCGATACTCGTAATCGTAAACAGGGATATGTTCTTCGAAAAGGATCATATCGGAAGGCTTCTTGAAATACAGCTTGAGGAGGACGGGAATAATGAAAAACAACTTCAGCAGATTCCTACTGCTGTGGAGCGGTGAGCTCATATCATCCATAGGCGGCGGGCTCACGAGCTTCGGCCTCGGAGTGTACATCTTCAATAAGACCGGCAGCGCCGCGGGAATGGCAATGGTTACTCTGTTCGGCTTTCTCCCGACATTTCTGCTGAGCGTACCGGCAGGCGTTCTTGCCGACAGATACGACAGACGTCTTCTGATGATGATAGGTGACGGATGCTCCGCGCTCGGCGTGATCTATATTCTGATCTCGATGATACGCTCGGAAGCGGCCCTGTGGCAGATATGCGTGGGAGTACTGATAAGCGCCGTATTTTCAGCACTTCTCGAGCCCTCATACAGGGCTACGATAACGGATCTTCTGACCGAGGAAGAATACTCGAAGGCAGGCGGGCTCGTATCACTTGCCGGAAGCGCAAGGTATCTGATATCTCCGCTCATTGCGGGACTTCTCCTGTCGGTTGCAGATGTCAGAGTGCTGCTTGTCATCGACATATGCACTTTCTTCCTGACTGTTGTATGTGTTGCGATCGTTAGAGGCTCCGTTGAGGCAAAGGTGTCCGGAGAAAATGAGCCTTTCATGAAGAGCCTTTCCGACGGCTGGAAAATAATAAATGAAAAAAAGGGAGTACTGATCCTAGTTATAGTATCCGCTCTAATCACGCTGTTCATGGGAATGTTCCAGATACTTGCCGAGCCTTTCATACTGTCATCACATGATGCGGCTACGCTCGGAGTCGCCGAGACGATATGTGCCTGCGGTATGCTCGTTACCGCACTGTATCTCGGGATACGCGGGATAAAGAAGGGATTTGCCGTGCTGCTTTCTGTCTCACTGACATTTGCGGGAGTGTTCATCTTCCTGTTCGGCTTCTCGAAAAACATGATCGCTATATGCTTCTTCGGATTCTGTTTCTTCGCATCTTTACCGGTGGCCAACAACTGCCTGGATTATCTTGTAAGAACAAACATCCCCGCGAAGGCGCAGGGACGTGCATGGGGACTGATCGGGTTCATCTCCCAGATCGGTTATGTTATAGCCTATTCACTTTCGGGTGTGGCTGCGGACTCGATAGGAAAGATCTCCGGTGCCGGCGTGGGCCGCGGATCCGCATCCGTTATCATGGTATCGGGAATACTGCTGGTGATCGTATCGCTTATCATGCTGACCATGGACAGTATCCGCATTCTCGAACAAAACGCTGTAAATGACAGTAACAGCAGCGGCGACAGTCCGGTCAGTGCCTGAATACTATCTCACCGGTTTCATCATTCATGGAGTCGACTATTGCCAGGGATTCTACCCTGATACCTTTGTCGCGCAGTCTCTTTCCGCCTTCCTGGAATCCCTTCTCTATGATTATGCCGACTCCCTGAAGCGTTGCTCCGCTCTCGTTGATAAGATCGATCAGACCGTCGACCGCGCATCCATTTGCAAGAAAATCATCGATCACGAGCACATTATCCTCGCTTGACAGATACTTTTTGGATACGATCACGTCATACACTCTCTTGTGCGTGAACGATTCGATCTTCGTGGAGTATATGCTTCCGTCAAGGTTAATGGACTGCGCCTTCTTGGCAAAGACCACGGGCACATTAAAGTACTGCGCCACGATCGCGGCGATCGCTATTCCCGAGGCTTCGATCGTCAGGATCTTGTTTACGGGAACATCAGAGAAGATGCGCTTGAACTCCTTTCCTATCTCATTAAGAAGTTCTATATCTATCTGATGGTTCAGGAAGCTGTCAACCTTCAAGACGTTTCCGGCCTTTACGATCCCGTCTTTTTTGATCCTCTGTTCGAGTAGTTCCATAATTTTCCTCCGTGCTGATGTCCAATATCTGAAACGGTTCCGCAATTTCGAAAGCAGGGCCTGTCTTGCAGGGCGACAGTCGCTCAGACAGTCCTCGCCGCTTCGCGTCTGCGGAACTCGCTTTGTGTCATCCCTGCAGACACCCGCTTTCGAATTTGCGGAACCTTACTAGCGTTCCTCGCGGAAATAGTTAAGTCCGAGACTCTGCGGCGGCTGATCCTCGCGGCGGTTACGCATGCTCGTAAATATCAGAACGACCAGCGTTACGACATAGGGGATCATCTTGTAGAGCTCCTTGAGCTCCATATGTTCCATACCCGTGGGAATGTACAGATGCAGGATATACAGTCCGCCGAAAAGTATCGCGGCAAATATCCCGAGATCCGCCTTCCAGAGCGTGAATATGACAAGCGCTATCGCGAGCCACCCTCTGTCTCCGAACGCATCGTTCGACCAGATCCCGCAGGCGTAATCCATGACATAGTACAACCCTCCGAGGCCTGCGATCACACAGCCCGCGCAGGTTGAAATGTATTTGTATTTCGTGACGTTGATACCGGCAGCATCCGCTGTGGCGGGATTTTCGCCGACGGCGCGAAGGTTCAGTCCCGTCTTGGTCTTCCTGAAGATATAGGCAACAATAAGAGCGATGATGATCGCCGTATATGCCAGGAATCCGTATGAGAAAAATATCTGTCCTATGACACCAAGGTCATCCGCGAACGGAAGCTGTGCGCGGAACACGGCACTCGTTTTGGATAATGATATGGACGGGATGTCGGCCTTTGAAAGCTTTATGAGCGATCCTCCGAAGAAGTTACCGAACCCGACTCCGAACGTCGTCATTGCAAGACCGGTAACGTTCTGGTTGGCACGTAGTGTTACGACCAGGAATGAATATATGAGTCCCATGATCAGTGATCCCGCGACCGAGCATAGCAGAGGGATCATGATCGCCAGGAATGCATTTACCGGACCGTCTCCGACTGAATTTTCATAAAAGAACGAACCTATCACACCGCTTATGGCGCCCACATACATGACACCCGGAAGTCCGAGATTGAGGTTTCCGGATTTTTCCGTAACGATCTCACCCGTACATCCGAACATAAGCGGAATGCCCTGGGCAACGGCTCTTGGAATAAAAGCAAGGAATCCCAACATACTATATCCCCTCCTTATGATCCTTCTTACGGAAATGGACCTCGTAATTGATGAAGAACTCACATCCGATTATGAAGAACAGGATGATACCCGTAAGGATATCCCCGAATGACTGGTTAAGGTCAAATGCGGTGGCTATCTCGCCCGCGCCCCTGTCCATGAACACTATGATAAAGCTCGTTGCGATCATGGCGAACGGATTGAACTGCGCCATCCACGATACGAGAACAGCCGTAAAACCGCGCCCGTCCGAGATCGTCGCAGTAAGCGTATGATTGATACCGCCGACAAGTATCAGTCCGACAAGTCCGCACAGCGCACCGGAAAGGATCATAGTGCGCATGAATACCTTTTTGACATTGATACCTACGTATACGGATGTCTTCGGTGATTCACCGACAACCCTGATCTCATATCCGTGCTTGGTATACTTGATGTAAATATATGTAAATACCGTAATTATCACGGCAACGACTATCGGAAGCAGATATTTGGAGCCGAACAGCTGGGGCAGCCAGCCTGTATGCGAATTCTGATTGATGATACCGATCTTGCCGGAGCCCTTCGGGACCTCCCATCTGATGGTATAAAAAAGCACGAGCTGCGTCGCTATATAGTTCATCATCAGTGTCGAAAGCGTCTCGTTCGTATTCCATATGGCCTTGCACAGAGCCGGGATAAATCCCCACAGTGCCCCGAGCGCAATACTTGAGATGAGCATCAGTATCATGACGAGCGCATTGGGAAGCTTTCCTTCAAAACAGATCATACATGCGGCCGCACCGAGTCCACCCATGAGAACCTGGCCCTCACCGCCTATGTTCCAGAAACGCATCCTGAAAGCTATCGTGAGTGCGAGCGCTATGATCAGCAGGATTGAAACATCCTGAAACGTGATCCAGGTCTTCCTTGCGGATCCGAACGCACCGGATATAATTGACGAATATACTTCGATGGGATTGATGCCCGTTGTTATACCTGTTATTATCGCACAGACGATAAGCGCAAGGATCACGGCGATGATCCTTATCATTATGGCCTTTTGGGTTTTAATGGCACCGCGCTTGGTAAGATGTATGAGCGGCTCTTTTTCTTTACTGTTCATTATTACCCTGCTCTTTCTTCCGGGCGGAAAGGCTTGTCATCAGAAGCCCTATCTCGTTCTTCGTGATCTTCCTGGCATCGACTATGTCACTTACCTCGCCGTCACACAATACCATGATCTTGTCTGATATCTGCATCAGCACGTCAAGGTCCTCACCGACAAACAGGACCGCAACGCCTTTCTTTTTCTGTTCATTTATAAGATCGTAGATCTTGTACGAACTTCCTATATCAAGTCCCCTGACCGCATAGGCCGTAAGGAGTACCTTGGGATTCGATGATATCTCACGACCGACGAGTATCTTCTGGATATTGCCGCCTGACAGTCTACGGATCGGCGTATCAAGTCCGGGGGTGGATACCTCGAGAGAGTCGACGACCTTCTCTGCCACACGTCTCGGCTTCTCACGGTCGGTGAACCATTTATGACTGTCTCCGAATGTACGGAGCATCATGTTCTCGGAGATGTTCATGTTACCGACAAGCCCCATGCCGAGCCTGTCCTCAGGGACAAAAGAAAGTGCGACACCGAGTTCCCTGATATCCCTCGGGTGCATTCCGATAAGCTCGGTCTCACGGCCGTTCTCATCGATATATATGACCGATCCGCTATCGACCGGTTGGATCCCGGCGATCGCTTCAAGCAGTTCCTTCTGCCCGCTGCCGGTAATTCCCGCGACACCAAGTATCTCTCCGGAGTTCATATAGAAGCTGACATCCTTCACCTTCCGTACTCCTTCGATATCGGTAACGTTAATATTCTTTATCACTATCCTCTTGGTCGGATCTACCGGCTCGGGGCGCTCAATATCAAGAGTCATGGCATGTCCGACCATCATATCGGTCATCTCCTGCGGGTTCGTCTGCGCAGTTATAAGCTGCCCGACATTTTTGCCGCGCCGCAGGACTACCACCCTGTCGGATATCTCCATGACCTCATTAAGCTTATGTGTGATTATGATAATGGATTTGCCGTCCTGCTTCATGTTCCGCATGACCGCAAAGAGACGTTCGCATTCCTGAGGAGTCAGGACTGCGGTAGGTTCATCAAGTATGAGTATATCGGCTCCGCGGTATATGACCTTGACGATCTCGACGGTCTGCTTCTCCGAGACTGTCATGTTATAGATCTTCTTATCCGGATCAATGTCAAACCCGTAGCGGTCACATATCTGCTTTATCTTCGATCTGGCCGAGGGCACGTCAAGCTTGCCCGTCTCGCCGAGCACGATATTCTCCCAGGCAGTGAACACATCAACAAGCTTAAAATGCTGATGCACCATACCTATCCCGTATGACGCGGCCTGGGCAGGTGAGGCGATCGTCACCTCCCTGCCGCGCACGCAAATACTCCCCTCATCGGGGAAATAGATGCCTGCGAGCATGTTCATGAGCGTGGTCTTGCCGCTGCCGTTTTCACCCAGCAGCGACACGATCTCACCCTTATACAGCTCAAAATCGACATCCTTATTGGCTGTTTTCAGATCAAATTTCTTACTGATACCGCGCATTTGAATCACGGTTTCATTGTGTTCCAAGGGGACTATTTCCTCCTATCCGTAAAACCCGCCTTGCGCCAAACCTGCCCGCACTTGTCAGAATGCAGTGTCAAGCAGTGTGATTCCATCGATCTGAAGGTCAAAGTAAGGAGCACTTCTCATGCCGTCGCCGGACTCGTTGAAGTAACCGTCCTTGATGGCCTCATGATCGCCTTCGTAATTGGCATCGGTATCAACGTCAGCCATGTATGTCGTAAGTTCCTTGCCTTCTACGGTGAACTTGCTGGTATCAAATACATGTACCTTACCTGCGATAAGGTCTGCCTTTGCAGCCTCAACAGCCTCTTCTGTGCCCTTTGCAACGTTCTTGCCGAAATGATCGATCACAACAGATCCTGTCTGAAGTGTTCCGATGTAGTCGGTAGGAATTGCCTCACCCTTTGCTGCCTTCGTGATGGAATCCTCGAAGTAGGGATCCCAGTCGATCTTACAATATGAGATATAAGTCTCGGGACATGCATTGTCTGTAGGTCCGTTATATGAGCTGTTCGGTACTCCCGCATTCTCACAGGCCGTAGGTGCGCCCATTGAATCGGCATGCTGAGAAACGAGTACGCATCCGTCAGAGATAAGCTTTGTTGCGCCTTCCTTCTCTGCTGTCTCGTCATACCATGATCCCGTGAAGGTAACCTCCATTGTTGCCGAAGGACATACCGAACGCGCGCCGAGGAAGTATGATGTATAACCTGAGATAACCTCTGCATATGTGAATGCACCGACATAACCGATCTTGGCCTGGTCAGCAGTGATCTTGCCTGACTCGATCATCTCATTGAGCTTCATACCTGCAGCGATACCTGAAAGATAACGTCCCTCATATATAGAAGCGAACGCATTGTGGAAGTTTGCAAGATTTTCCGTATGAGCCTTGGTACCTGTAGCGTGGCAGAACTGGATATCGGGATATTCCTTGGCTGCCTCTATCATGTAATCCTCATGTCCGAAGGAATCGGCAAAGATATAACCGCATCCCTGATCTGCAAGTTCGCATGCAGCGTCATAACATTCCTGACCTTCGGGGATGTTGGTCTTGAATACCGCTTCAACGCCGAGGTTTTCACATGCCTGCTTGGCTCCGTTTATGAAGTTGAGGTCATATGTGGAGTTCTCATCATGAAGGCAGATGAAACCCGCCTTGATATCAAGCTTGTCTGACGCAGCTGCTGCCTCGCCGCCGTCTGCCGGTGCTGCCGGAGCTGCGGGTGCTGCAGCACACGCACACAGAGTAACTGTCATTGCTGTTGCAAGAAGCAACGAAATAAACTTTCTCATAATCTTCCTCCCGATAAATATTATTGTTTTGCAGTCACAATATATGACTAAAAATTTTTACCTATATACAATATATTGTTGCAATCGATTCGTCAATGCACAAATCAACAAAACAAAGTGTTATTTTATTGTTCGTCAAGAAGTACAATTTTTATATTTGGAAATTGTTGACTTTTACCAACTGTGTGTTATTATGTGATTACATGCGTAGACCATAGATGTTGTAGTGCGCCTTTTTACGAAAACGTTTTCGCGCGCATATGATGTGCTGGCATGTTAATGCTCCCGGCACTTTCGGGAGTTTTGGAGGAGATTATGAAGAAAGGTAGGGATGAAGATGAGAGATTTTTATATCAGACAGCGGGGAAAAGAAACACTGTATTTCGCTTCATTCGATGAGATGATGAGAGGTTTTGAGCAATTGGATGACAGCGACAAGTGCTTCTGTACCGTTCACGATGACAACACCGGCAGATACGCTCCGGGATATGACATCGTGTGGGCTCGCGGTAATATCAACAATGCTTTCAAGCATATAGCGTAGTAAGGATGGCGAAGAGGTCCGGGGTTTCCCGGATCTCTTTTTTGTTGACAAAAAATGAAAGGAGTAATAAGATTACAAGGACGTTCGGCCATTCAGATTCTGCTTCGCAGAAAGGCCTCACGGTGTAGGCAGGTTCTTCCCACTTCGTGGGCCCCTCCTACCAACATACTTCAAGGGCAGGGTGAAATTCCCGACCGGCGGTAAGCAGTTCATCTGCAAGTCCGCGAACCGCACAAAGTGCGGCCGACCCGGTGAGATTCCGGGACCGACGGTACAGTCCGGATGAAAGAAGGAGATGAAAAAATGAAAAAGCAAAAGTTTTCCACACGCGTCATGGCAGGTTCTGCCATGCTCTCAGCACTCGCAGTAGTTCTACAGTATCTTGAGTTTCCCATTCCGATCCTGATGCCACCGTTTATCAAATTCGATCTGTCGGATCTGCCGGCACTCATCGGCGCATTTGCATACGGTCCGCTCTCAGGGGTCATCATTGAGCTGGTCAAAAACCTTATCCACTGCCTCGTGACCAAATCGGCAACTGTCGGTGAGCTTTCAAACTTCATACTCGGAGCTTCGTTCACGGCGGCTGCAGGACTTATCTACAAGCATAACAAGACCCGCAGGACAGCCGTCATCGGCGGTATCGCCGGAGCCGCGATAATGGGGCTTATGAGCATCGTATCCAATTACTACGTGGTTTACCCGTTCTACTATAATTTCATGCCTGAGGATGTCGTACTGGCAGCCTACCAGGCGATACTTCCGTCCGTTACATCGATCATGCAGTGTCTGCTGATATTCAACCTGCCGTTCACCATCGTCAAGGGTGTTGTCTGCATCGCACTTGCCATGCCGATATATAAGCCCCTGACAAGGGTCCTCAGGGACGAAAAGAACGAAAAGATCGTAAAGAAGGAAACCGAAACCGCATGAAACTTCCCGTTTCTATAACCGGTATCGTAATATCGGGAAACAGGATCGGGAGAAAATACGATTTCCCGACCGCCAACATCATACCCGAAGAGGATGTCTCCGATCTGCCCTGCGGAGTCTACTATTCCATTATGACTGTTGACAAAGCAGAATATCCTTCAATAACAAATCTCGGCGTACGCCCTACCGTCAGCGATGACGGTTCGGTGTGCGCCGAGACTTCTGTTTATGATTATGACGGTGATCTGTACGGGAAGCATATAAAGGTAACGCTGCTGGCGTTCCGCCGCGGTGAGCAAAAATTCGACTCCGTTGACGATCTCTTCAATACCGTTGCCGAAGACTGGCGCGAAGGCCGCAGGTGGCACGGGATTTAAGTCCCGTATGCTCCACTCTTCCGAGCCCATCCCTGAACGCAAAAACTAAAAATACTTTAAGACCATACCCGGCTTGATCTTATCGACATCCTTGATGTTATTGACTTCTTTCAGATGCTTTATCGTCATAGCCTTTACCGCTTCCGTCAGGCTCAGTGTTCCATTTCGTAAAGCTATACCCGTTGCGGGTAAATTCATTTGCTTTTAATTGGACGGTCTCCCCCTTATCAGCCTTTTGAGGAGCTCATCGCACTGCCAGCTAGCAGCGCAAGCTTCCCACTGGTGCTTGCCACACCTGTTGTCCCATAGCCGATGACTCTCCATGTCTGATTGTTTCTCCCATAATATACTGTAGCGGCACCGCTTGCTCCTGCATTATCAGCAAGTGCGCTTGCTCCAAGCTGCAGCTTCTTTCCCGTACCGGCAGCATATACAGGCACAGACATCTGCGGGATCACCGTAAGAAATGTAGAAACAGCCAGAAGCGCGCTCACACCTATAGACAGGAGCCGTCTGTACTTCCCTCTCAGAGGTTTGGAAAGTGCCGATTTTACTGCGTTTTTCACGTATTTTTTCATGTACTGTCTCCTCCGGTCCGGAATTGTTCTATGAATGCATATAAAAAACGTCCGAACATAAAGCCTCGGTTATCTCACACGAAGTGTGAGATGCCACCCTGGCGAAGGGCTCAATGTTACGGACGTTCCCTGAAATCATCTATATGTGGACAATATATTAAATATCAGCTCCCGTGTCAATGAAAACCTATTGACAAAAAAACACGTGTTAATGATATATCTTTAAAATTCCTGTTGTTACCCCATAATGGCTTTGATATTATAATATTAATCAAAAAATAGAAATATACGGTGAAATGTTTAATGGCAGGGAAAATAGATATATCAGCTCTTAATACTCCACCAGAGCAGGCCGAATTTGAAACAGCTAAGTTTTTTGCAGCATTAGGGAAAGACATTACTTTTATTCGAGCAAGTTCAATTCCCAATCAGCACAGTCCCGATATTCTAATGGATGGGGTTGAATGGGAAATCAAATGTCCTGAAGGCCACAGTAAGCGAACGATAGAAAGCAACTTCAGGAAGGCAGTTAAACAATCAAAATATATAATATTTGATCTCAGAAGGGTAAAGATGTCCGAGAATCTTTGTATTGCTCAGTTAAAACGCGAGTTTAATGCCCGTCCATATCTTAAGAGGCTATATATCATCATGAAGAGCGGAACCTTATTGAAAATACCTGCTAGCGTAAAGTTTTACTTGGAAAACTAAATAGACAGAAATAAAGAACACCTCTTCTGTGATAAAGTATTAATCGCCAAAAAAATA
>JBGUNV010000151.1:0-31526 GCA_045117595.1 Lachnospiraceae bacterium | reverse complement strand
GTTGAAGGTAAATGCTTGTAAAAATCCTGCAGGGCGTGTTGCATTAAATACCGCCTGTGCGGCTACTCCCTGTACGGTCTTGCCCATCGCAACTCCAGGAACCGGCTGTCCGTCTGAAACAAAGTATCCTTCAACCGTGTCGGGATTTACTACTGCGGGTTTGGATGGCTCCTCTTGATGATCATCATCATCTTCATTCTTTTCAAAGACCGCTTTTACTTCCACATCCGATTCCTTGATGTTAAAGGTTGTCGATGCTTTTTTCTTATCGGCAAGATCAACTCCTCCGGCAATTACTTTCCATTCTTTGAACTCGTATCCTTTATCAGCTGTCGCAGTGATCGTTACCTTTGTTCCTGTTTTACCGGATGTCGGGTCTGCATCTGCATCTCCATGTCCGTCTCCATATGCGGTCACGGTATATGTGCCGGGCTCGGGAGTCTTTTTCTCAAAAAGCGCCTTTACTTCCACATCAGAATCCTTGATGTCAAAGGACGTCTCTGCCTTACTGCTGTCGGCAAGTTCGACTCCGCCTTCTATGACCTTCCATTCCTTAAAATCATAACCATCATCAGCTGTCGCGGTGATCGTTACCTTCGTTCCTGTTGTTCCTGAATTAGGGTTTGGCTCGGCACTTCCATGACCGTCATCTGTTGCCGTTACGGTATATATCTTCGCTGATTCAGGGACATAGGTATATGTGTAGGTAGTATCCTTCGTTATCGCCGTCTCGGTTGACGGAGTCGTATCCCAGTTTCCTTCTTTGAACCCGCCATCAGGCTTACTGCCGACAGCGGGGATCTGGTCAGCTGACAGTTTAAGAGTGTCTCCCGGATTGCCTGTAAGAGTCACAGTTACATCATCTTTTGATCCGTTATTCCACTCACCGTTTTTTACCTTAAATCTTACAGTATAGGATATTTCGTCGGAAGTGATATGCAGCGTGCCCTTAACATATGTGACGTCATACTTATCAGATGCACTACTACCGTTGACCCGGGCAGCAGATGGGGTTAAATCATAATCTCCGACCTCTTTTCCCTGTCCGTCGACGGTTATACTCGTAAGAGTATCTCCCGATTGAAGCCCTTCTACCATGACCATCTCGGCAATCTCATCGGCATCAGCATATGCCGCATCCCCCGGCCCCTGATTCTGACCGTTATATTGATAAGTCTTATCCTTTGCTGTGATCGTAAGTTTAGGTTTACTCGGTATTGTGATCTCTACCGGTGTGCTCGCATAATCCGTTTCATATGTACCATTTACATCCTCGGCAAGAATGTAGGCATAATATAATCTGTTCCGCAGGTTTTATTTGCATATGCCGCCGGAAGTGTGAATGTTCCCGTTCCTGATGTATCCCATGTGGTAACATTAAGCTTCTGATACGAATAGCCGGTTATTGCTACTGTTCCAAAACTGTATTCGCTGTCTGTCAGAAGAACCGATACCTGCGTGGCTTCTCCTGATTTTGTTCCCGATATGGTATACGGAACCGTGACCACGTTTCCCGCTCTTGTAATATCTTGACCGCCTGTCTGTGCGATAGTCATGTCAGTATCTTTGACGGTGAGCTTATACTCATTGGTCTTATTCGGGATTAAAGATGAGAAGATTACAGATGACAGATTCAAATTAAAAGCGGGGCTCACGCCGTCGTCGTTACTCACGCTGCCGTAGCCGATACTGCCCGTGGGGGACACGAGGCCGGCGATGCTAACATAGTCCGAGTAGGGCGAGCGCAGCCACCAATAGGCGGACTTGGATCTGGTTGCATTTGCTTCACCTGTATTTGGATATCCATACGATGGTCTTGTTGCTTCCACAGCGTCAAGAAGGAAGACATACTCGCCAACCAAAGGAGCATATCCAAGCTCTCCTTCCCAGCCACGTCCATCATCCCTTGCAGCCGAAGCCTTTGTGCTGCTTGCGATAGCCGCATTCTCCTGTGCTGTAAAGACATTTGTGTTTCCGTAGAAATTTTCTCCGTTAAGCCATGCGTTGATTTCGCTATTAGTCCAGCCATTCTCTCCATATTCATATGGGGATTGCGAAACATGTGCCTTATTGATAAGTGTACTGTCACAGTCAAGGAGCATTGTGTTTCCGCCAAAGTCAGATGTGGATTTTGAGAGAACACGGTACTTCACGGCATTTCCATTTCCACCATATTTACCGTAATACACATAGCTCCATCCGCCTGCACCCGAAGCGGGGTTACCTATCGCTCCCGTACACAGTCCCGTTATGGTCTTGTCGCTGTCTGCATATACAATTGTCTCCGTCTGCGGAATTGCCGCAAGAAATGTAGAAACAGCCAGAAGTGCGCTCACACCTATAGACAGGAGACGTCTGTATCTCCCTCTCAGAGGTTTGGAAAGTGCTGATTTTACTGCGTTTTTCACATATTTTTTCATGTACTGTCTCCTCCGGTCAAAGCTACTCTATGAATGCATATAAAAAACGTCCGAACATAAAGCCTTGGGCTCGGTGTTACGGGCGTTCCCTGAAATCATCTATTTGCTGATAATATATTAAATATCGGCTCCTGTGTCAACCAATAACTGTTGAGTAAATATGCCGATGTCATTATTGAATCCAAGAAACTCGGTATAATATCAGATAATGCATAGTACGCTATATGAATTATAATATATGAGATTTAGCGTATTTTACAATCTGCAAAATAAATCATCCATTCTTATTACAGCTTGTATTCTTCCTGAATACAGCCCTTCTTTTAATCCATATGTTGTTACCAATACCGGATGAAAAGAGTACCGCGTTTTACATACTGTTTTCAAAGCTGCTATTTTGTTCCGAAGGGATTCATCATCCTTTCCAGTATAAGAATACTCACTTATAGAATACTTCATCTCGCAAAGATTTATTATACGATCATTTCGTACTATAACCATATCGATCTGAGCCCCTTTAATGCCAGAGCTCTTATCTGCTTTGGTAAACCATGAATGCACTTCTGTCAGCACACCCGATATTCCCAACCCATACTTAATCTCATTAACATGTTCAAAGCACACCCTCTCAAATGCCAGACCGCACCATGTATTTCTGACCGAAGTATCTGTCTGTATTGTCCAGTAATGCTCATCTCTCTTCTTTTGCAGAAACTGGAAATGAAACAATGTGTAGAAATCTGTCAGTTGATACAGCGCATCTTTTGTCTTCTTCCCTAATACAGTATGTTTTCTTATAAAACCACAACTGATCAGTTCATCAAGCATCTTGGTCAGGTATCCCGAGTTTGGAATCCCGGTCTCTTCCGCGAGCTCATTTCGTAAATAGCCTGTTTTTTTCTTTGCCAGAACTGAAACAATATCTATATAGTTCTGTGGATTCTTAAACAATGATGCATATAAGTATTTAAATTCATCTCTTAGCGGTGCATCATCAGCAAAAAACATTGCATCGATATTTTGAGCAACACTGCGTCCTTTTTTCATAAGAGACCAATAATATGGAATTCCCCCAACAGCCATATACATTTCGAGAATATCATATCTGCTGATACTTATACCCTTAGACTTAACATATTCCTCACACTCATATAGTTTGAATGGCTTGAGATGTATCTGACAGCTTAGCCGATTGTACAGCCCACCTTTGTTATGGATAATTTTATCCAGCATCCAGGATGTGGCTGAGGCACAGACCACAAGAACCACATCATTACGTGCGCTTGCCCATCCATTCCAAAAATTCTCGAGTGCAACCAGAAGGCCGCTCTTTTGAGTATCCATCCAGGAAAGTTCATCAATAAACAATATCTTCTTATTATCCTGGGATTTTTCCACAAGGTCTTTTAATAATTCAAAGGCATCAAGCCAATTCGTCGGCATGATGGGGACTTCAAAGCCAGCTCTTTTGATTGATGCAGCAAATGCTTGTATCTGCTCTTTTCTTCCGGCATTCGCTAACCCGGAATGCTCAAATGTTAACATCCTATCATAGGTCTGACGTATTAAGTATGTTTTTCCAACGCGACGTCTACCATACACCGCTATAAACTGAGAGTCTTCCGCCTGTAATGCATCCAGAAGCGTTTTCTTTTCTTTGTCACGCGATATAAGCATATGCAAAACCTCGCTATATCTAATCTTTTATGTGCGTTTTAGCGTAGTATATCACATGCGTTGCACCTTTTCAAACATGAATCCGAAACCTCGTGGATTTGGAAATATGCGGCATGTTATAATATGACAATAAATGAGATCATTTCAGGAAGGTGGTATTAATGCCTAACAATATAATCCTATCAGATACATCAAAGACTCTTGTCGAGCAGGATGCTCCATTTTTTATTTATATTATTTATATATTTCAAAGGAGGTTACCACATGGCTACAACAACAAAGAAAACCGCAACAAAGAAAACCACAACCGCTAAAAAGGCTGCTACTGCAAAGAAGGCGACCACTACCGCCAAAAAACCCGCAGCCAAGAAGACCACTGCTGCCAAAAAAGCAGCTCCGGCAAAGAAAACATCCGCTGCCGGAAAGACTACCGCAGCTAAGAAGACTGCTACTGCCAGGAAAACAACATCAGCTGCTGCCTCTTTAAAGCTTACGGCAACCGAAAAGAAGCTCGTAGAACTCTACAGAGATGCCAGTGCCGAAACTAAGAAGGAAGCCATGGAAGTTCTCAAAGCTGATAAAAAGCCCAATGACAGTCTTATAGAAGCGGTTCTTAACAACAAGGATCTCAAAAAAGTACTTACAAACATGATGAAGACCGGTCTTAAGAGATAATCCGGGTCCAAGGATCAGTT
The DNA here is from genome assembly GCA_045117595.1 of Lachnospiraceae bacterium. Taxonomy (GTDB): domain Bacteria; phylum Bacillota; class Clostridia; order Lachnospirales; family Lachnospiraceae; genus UBA2868. The sequence goes on along the minus strand of JBGUNV010000151.1, from coordinate 26,734 downwards.
CCGAACAGATGTCACTTGGGCATGGTTTTGTCACAAAAAAATGGAGACAAGACCGATATCTGGAGTTATAATACATTTTAAATAAAAAACTCCGAAAAGAGGTGTTTCAGGATGGGAAAAACCCGCGAAGGATCATTAAGAACTCAGCTGCTGATCATAACACTTATAAATATCATCGTGATCGCAGCCATTGTCGGCATTATAGCCTCCGTCAGCAGCAGCAGACTTGTACATGAGAAGTCGGAGCAAAGTCTCAAGAACAAGACGCTTGTAACTGCCGGCGATCTTAACACCGAAATGAAGATGGTCGAAACAAGTGTTGCTATTCTCGCAGATGCGGTAATGGACAACCTTAACTGGAATGAGTTTACATCAGGCGACAGCGGCGTAGACAAGCTCACTGAGACCGTCAGACAGACCGCCATAGACTGCGCCAAGAACACTGACGGTGCCATAACCTATTACGTCAGATACAATCCTGATTTTGCATATCCCACATCGGGTATTTTTGCACAGGCAAACGGTTCCGGCGATTTTGACCAGTTAACACCTACCGATTTTACTGAGTTTGATAAAAACGATACTGCCGTGAGCTGGTATTATGGACCCGTCAACTACGGTAAACCGATCTGGATGAGCCCGTATTATAATTCAAACATAGATGTTTATATGATATCCTACGTCATTCCTCTGTTTTATGAAGGCAACAGCGTAGGTATCGTCGGTATGGATATATCGCTCGAGAACATCAACAATATCACAGGCCAGCTTAACAGCGCCACGGAGCAGGCATATCTTTTGACTGCCGAAAATACGACTCTTAACCATTCATCCATGCCGGACGGAACCGAATTTACTACGACTCTTTCCGGAGATTCAGGTTATCTGACAGAAGGAAACAGTGTTTACGTATATGACTCACTCAGAAACGGATTTAAGCTTGTACTGCAGACTGATGTTAAAAATGTCAATGCGGAATCCTCAAGTCTTCGTATCAAGCTGATCATAGGTTCCGTTGCAGGTATCCTGTTCGGTGCGATATTCGGATTTTTCTTCATTGCAAAACTGATCGGTCCACTCAAATCCGTTACGGATATCGTTGATCAGATGGGCCAGTTCGATCTTCGTGTTGATGAGGATGAAACTACAAGATTATGCAGGAACCGTAACGAGATCGGTCAGATAGCAAGAGCGGTAAGCAACCTCAAGGAAAGACTTACAGGGGTCATCGGGAGTCTTACTGATTCGGCAAATACCTTGGAGAATATGGTCGGTGATCTTACCGAAAACACAACCAGAACGATCGATATCATGGATTCGATAGATACGGCATGCCGTGATATCGCCCAAAATGCCCTGAATCAGGCTGAGAGCACGACCGAGGCAAGCAATTCCGTTAAGATCATGAGTGAACTTATCAGCGAGTCCAAGACAAGGCTTGACGGTATCAGGGGCGTATCCGGCGGTGTAAAGGAATCCACACATTCTGCAGGCGACAGCCTCAAGAAACTTCAGGCATCCAATCTCGAAGTGACCAAGGTGACCGATGAGATAGCCAATGCCATTTCCGGAACGAGCGAGTCGGCTGACAAGATCAAGGAAGCCGCCAACCTTATTACGGGTATTGCCGGTCAGACCAATCTGCTGTCACTCAACGCCTCTATAGAAGCCGCAAGAGCAGGTGAGGCCGGAAGAGGATTTGCCGTTGTTGCAACGGAAATATCCGATCTTTCCGAGAAATCCAACCAGGCCGCAACAGAGATCCAGAACATCATAGAAGAACTTCTCAGCAATTCAGAACGTTCCGTATCCAGGATAAAGGTCGCAAAGGATATTACGCAGGAACAGACTAAACTTCTTGATGATGCGATCGAAGAATTCTCTACTGCCAGAGGAGGTCTTGACGAAAGCATCCGCGGCATTGCCGATGTCGGTGATGCGACCGACAGGATAGACTCGTCCAAGGAGTCCGTATTTGAAGCTGTAAACGGTCTGGCATCGATAGCTGAGGCCAATGCATCCTCCACACAGGAGACCGCAGACAGCATCTCAAGGGCCAAAGAATGCGCTTCCGACGTTGATTCGAAAGCGCGCGAACTATCCAAGACAGCTGCCGTTCTCTCTCAGGAAGCGGCCAAATGGACTTTATAAAATACGATCATTGACACTATTTCATGCCCAGTTTTTTTCTGAGCATGTTCAATACTCTCTTTTTGTCCGTGCTCCACATTGGTGCTATCAGGTCAGACCTTGCTCCATCTCCGGTCATCCTGTAGAGCACCATGTGCTCGGGCAATAATTCCGCAAAATCGCGGACAATATCCGTATATTCCTCCATCGAGAGGCACTCGAACTTACCCTGTTCATATTCTTTTGCCAGATCAGTTCCGGCAAGTACATGGAGAAGCTGTATCTTGACTCCCGATATTGGGCTGTCTGCCAGATATGCAGCTGTCTCGAGCATATCACGTTTCGTCTCTCCCGGAAGGCCCAATATGACATGGGTGATGATCTCTATCCCTCCTACAGACAGTTTCCTGACAGCATCTTCATATACCGGCAGTTTATATCCTCTGCGGATATATTCGGCTGTTCTCTCATGGATCGACTGCAGCCCCAACTCTATATATACCGGTTTTTCCCTGTTAAGCCTGTATATAAGGTCCAGAGTCTCTTCCGGCAGACAATCCGGCCGGGTTGCTATCGCAAGCGCTGCTATATCAGGGTGATCCATAGCTTCCCTGTATAATCTTTCCAGTTTTTCAACCGGAGCATAGGTACCGGTAAATGCCTGAAAATACGCGATATATCCCACCGGCTCCTTGGGGATCTTATCCTTCAGCAGATCCTTGCCCTGTTCTATCTGCTCCGTTATGCTAAGACTCCGGTCCCCGCAAAAATCCCCGGATCCGTGCTCCGAACAGAAAATACAGCCCCTTGTATCAATAGATCCGTCCCGAACCGGACAGGTAAATCCGCCGTCAACGGCTATCCTGTATATTTTCCTTCCGAAACGCTCCTTATAATACCGGTTTGCTGTTCTATGCTCCATCAGATTCAGAACTTTATGACTTCAGGCGCTGCCGTAAACGATGAGAATGTTGCCACAGCATCCGTAAAATAGAACACTTCCGTATTACCGTCTTCGGCCGAATACATGGATTGCAGGGAAGGATAGGCATCCAGCATGGATTTTTTAGCCTCTATCCTTTCATCCTCTACAAGTTTTCCCGCCACACGAAGCCATGTGCCATCCTTGAACGCGCAGATCTCAACCTTGGGATTTGCATGTATCTGTTTTGACACATCCTTGACCTTGCCAGTCTGGATATAGAGCTTTCCTTCAAAAACATGCGCTGTTCCGAACGGCCTTACCCGCGGCTGGTCACCGTCTGTCGTTGCAAGATAATAAACTTCGGCATCCTTCAGAAAATCAACTACTTTTTGCATTTTATTTCCTCCTTGGTTCACCTTTCAGAATCTATCTTCTCTCCACTAAGTCTTATATGTGCCGCCAGTGATTTTGCGATGAAATAGAGAATCCCGCATTCATCCTCCTGCCAAATACGGTTGCTGCCCGGCTCGGCACAGACAAGATATCCGTCTGTCTCCATATTGAGCCCTATCCTGACTATCAATATAGCTCCTATTCCATGGTCACTCAGTGTTTTATAAAATACCGGGCTTATATCTTTTATCCCTTCCAGATTGCTTTCAGCATACAGATCCTCATCCATAATAAGATCAATATCTCTTACGTCCTCATCCAACGACATATCTATCACGGAACGAAGTCTGCGATCACTTCCTACATAGTACAGATCTGTAATGTTCAGCTCCGTGCGCAGAAGCGACATGACGGATCTGAGCCTGTTTTCAAATCCGGAGACCTGTTCGAGCATACCCATGAGGTTGTTCATATTGGTATAGACGCCCTGTCTGGCGAGCTTTTTCATATCCAGTTCGCCATGCATGCCCTCATTGTATACGTTATAACAGTTACGTCCCTTACTTTTCCCGAGATACAGCATCTTGTCGACTTTTGAAAACAGTTCTTCATATGTACCGGCATTGTCCGGAAAAGTTGCGCATCCGCTGGTTCCTGTGATAAACAGCTCATGTTCGTCTACGATCACGTTTCGTCTCAGAACCTTACCGTTCCGGTACATCTCCTCCACGAAGCTGTTTTTTGAGTGTTCATCTACATCCTTCAGGTCGATGAGAAGAAGCTCATCTCCTCCGAATCTGCCGACAACGCCATTATCGCCGATATGGTCTGCCAGGCTTTTTGAAACCGTAGTAAGGACAACATCCCCTGCATGATGCCCGTATGTATCGTTTATATACTTAAAATTATCAAGATCTACGATTATAAAGGTAAAAGGAGTTGCGCTCATTAAAAGTGCATGCGCAAACTTGATCATATACCCCCTGCTGATCGTACCTGTAAGGTGGTCAAGTATGTTCTCCAGCGGGATCTCATCCAGAATCTTATCAAAGAACGGTATCTTTCGAAGTGTTTCGCGTGTATAAAGCACCTGTGTTATCTCGCTCATATCACGTTTTCTGAGAACGTCTGTTATATCAACAAAACTCCCGACAAGGCCTACGATCTCATCGCCTTCGTATATGGGACGTTTAGACGCTATGATATCCCTCTCTTCGCCCCTTATCATACATTTTCCCTGGACCTTGTAGGTACTGTGTCCTTCAAGGACCCGCAGCTCATCCTGTCTGTACGGCTCCGGATCACTGTGCCAACCCATATCTTCATCTGTCTTACCGATCAGGACATCGGCCGATTCAAATCCGTAAAAATCCAAAAAAGCTCTGTTTACACCTACAAACCTGCGATTTTTATCTTTCCAGAAAACACAGTCCTGAGCTGTATTTATGATGTTATCAAACAAAGACTCGGTCATTCTCATAAATGATATTATACACCTTTTCCGTGTTATTTTGTATTGGCAAACTATTACTGTCTCTATTATGGTAAAATAGTATCTAACGTATTTTCTTTTATTTATCTTTTTATCAGGGAGGTTATATGGAATACAGGACACTTGGAAAAACCGGTCTTAAGGTCAGTGAGATAGGATTTGGCGGCGAATGGCTCGAGCGACACGACGAGGCTGATTCTGTTGAACTGATGAAATATGCTCATGAAAAAGGTATCAATATCATAGATTGCTGGATGCCCGACCCCAAGTCCAGAGACATTATCGGTAAAGCTATGGAAGGGTGCCGCGATTCCTGGTATGTTCAGGGTCATATCGGTTCCACCTATCAAAACGGTCAATATGTAAGGACAAGGGATATGAAATTCGTACCCTCTGCCTTTGAGGATCTGCTTAGCCGGCTTAAAACCGATTACATAGATCTTGGCATGATCCATTACATAGATTCACTTGAAGACTGGGAAATGGCCATGAACGGTGAATATATCAGTTATGTGCATGAACTTCACGATAAAGGTATTATCAGACATATAGGACTGTCCACTCATAACCCTGTGATAGGTAAACTTGCGGTAGACACCGGATTTATTGAGATGATCCTCTTTTCGATCAATCCCGCTTTTGATATGAGGCCCGCTACAGATGATCTTGATTCTATGTTTGAAGGCTATGATAACGATCAGTTATCCGGTATAGATCCGGAAAGAGCTGAATTCTACCAGCTTTGCGAAGAAAATAATGTCGGTCTTACCGTAATGAAGGGCTTCTTCGGCGGTGCTCTTCTTGACAGCAACAGATCTCCTTTTGGTGTTGCATTTACGCCGGTACAGCTTATCCATTACTCTCTTACAAGACCCGGTGTTTCCTCTATCCTGTGCGGATATGACACCAAGGATCAGGTTGATGCTGCAGTTTCCTATGAAACCGCTACTGATGATGATAGAGATTATGCATCTGTTATAGCCGGTGCACCTCTGCATTCCTATTCCGGACAATGCACATATTGCGGACATTGCAAACCCTGCCCCATGGACATCGATATCGCTATGGTCAACAAGTTTTATGATCTTGCTACACTTAGGGATAACGTTCCGGAAAGCATTACGGAACATTACAGGGCATTGAAGCACACTGCTTCCGAATGCATCAGCTGCAGGAGCTGTGAAAGCAGGTGTCCTTTCGGTGTACATATAGCTGATCGTATGAGCGCTGCTGCTGATATATTCGGGATATGATCATTTATAATGTTTAATTTATAAATAATAAATTATACTATACAAATCATATATTATATTCATCCTGTGCTTATATTATAATTTATAATGTATATATTATGACGTATATATTATATTTCATATTGTATATGGTATATTTTATATTTTATATTGTATTTTCACTAATGGTTTCTTTTTTATAATTTATTTTAGATTTATACTTTATATTTTATATAATATATTTCATAAAAGTCGCATCGCCTCTTATCGCCGAAGCCTCTGTTGCAAGCCATTTTTGATTTTCTGCGGATAAGATTCTTTTTGTTTATTTTATACTTTATATTTTATTCTTTTTATTTTATATTGTTTATTTTATATTTGTTAATTGATATTTTTTATTTTATACATTGACTATTAAACCTTTTTAAAGTAATATTGTCATATCTGATAACATATCTGAAAGTGAGGGGAATATGGGAGCAATAAAGATAGCAATAGCAAATCAGAAAGGTGGAGTGGGCAAGACGACTTCCGCCATTGAACTGGCAACAATATTGTCAGATATGGACAGGAAAGTACTTGTCATCGATTTTGACCAGCAGTGCAATCTGTCTACGGATGTAGGAGCTGATATGTCAAAGCCCTCCATATATGATCTGTTCGTCGATGAAGAACCTGATATGAATAACGGTATTCAACATATTGAGGACGGATTTGATCTTATCGCCGGCTCCGAATCCATGTCCAAGGCTGATACGGAATTTTCTGATACACCTGATATGTATCTTCTCGGAGATCTTATGGAGGCGGTAGAGGACGATTATGATTATATTCTCATCGATAACGGTCCTGCACGTGATAAACTTCTGAATATGAGTTATCTTGCTGCTGATTACTTCGTAATGTGCATCGACACAAGTGAGGACAGCATAAAGGGCATAAATGCCATAGTCCGTGATATGATGAAATACCATAAGGCCGGCAAGAAATCCCTTTCAAACGCAAAGATCCTCGGCGTGATCATGTCGAGATACCGCAAGACAACTATCGGAAACACAATAATAGAGATAATGCAGGATACTCTTAATGATGATGTTCCTGATATCCTGAAGACCGAAATGGAGCCGTTCGTCATGATCGTAAGGGAAGCTGCGGTTGTAGACGAAGCCAAGGTCTTTAAGAAATCCATCCAGAATTATAAACGTTATTCAAATCCTGCGATGGATTACAGACATATTGCCGAAGAGATCGTAAAGAGAGTGGAGGGGTGATCATGGGAACGGATAAATTCAAGCAGCAGATCAAAAAGAACAATGAATTACGTACATCAACCGATGAAGTGACTGATGCTCTGTATGAAGAAGCAGAAAAAAAGACGATCACACAGGCGTCGGTATCAGAACCTTCTGTTCCTGCAGTATCACCGCCTGTAGAACCGGTCCCCAAAGTATCCAAGAGGTCTGTTGGCAGACCGAAAGGAGACGATACCGTAAGAAAGACTATATATATCCCTGATCACATGTGGCCTTATATACAGGCTGCGGTTAAGCTAAACGGCGGAAATCTGCAGAAATATCTTAACGGTCTCCTGGAGGCCGATATAGATAAAAACCGTGACAAATACAGGGAATTGGCAGATCTGTTCAGGTCAATAGATCAAACATCGTGATATGATGATCTGAACAAAAACTATGGATATACAAGACAACAACTTCGGTTGTTGTTTTGTTATATTGTATTATTTTTTAAACAACATATTTGTTCCTTTAATACAGAATGTGATAAATACCGTAAATACGCGACTTAGAGGATATAGATGTGGGTAAGATCAGACCTTTATGTGGGTGTATCCCGATAATGTCGTGTACTGCCAAAGACCGGGCTGTGTGATTATAAAGACCGTAAAAACCGGTATTATGTGGGGAATATCAGGGTTTTTAAGCGGATTATCCGGACCGGGTTGTGGGTAAAAATTGACCCACGTATCGGTAAGATGTGGGTAAAATAAGACCGCAACACGAAAGATGTGGGTAAAATAAGACCCGTCAAAACACTTCCCGGTTTAAACTTTGTGAAAAATCACAATATTATTTTTATTTTGTGTGAAAAAACAGACATAAAAAAGACATTGTTCAACCCGGTCAAAAAATATAGCACGTTAAGATGTGGTATAATTCAGACCTTACTGATATTTTCACAGAAAGATGTGGGTAAAAAACGACCTGTCGAAAAATCGGCTGAAATACAGCGGTTCCGAGGACAGGATCGCATCGAAGATGTGGGGAAAATCTGATACAGCGCAGGAAGATGTGTGTAAAAACAGACCACAAATTGACCGTAGCGGTCGATAAGATGTGGGAAAAATCAGACCGTAAAAAGACACAATATTTTGGTAATGATGCATGAAACACGCACAATATCTATGATTTCGGCGTTGACAAAAGGGAAAAAGACCTTTATATTTACACTTGAAGTTGTGGGGAAAATTCGTACGCAAACGGATTATAACTTTTGATAAGGGGATAAAATGAACACTGATCTCGCTATTAAAGCGGAAAACGAAGAGTTTCTGTATTCAAATCTTGAAGTAAAGAAATCCAACTACCTTATATCGGCCAAATTTTCGTGCAGTCTCCTCGAGGTGCAGCTGTTAACGCTTGGTGTCCAGAGAGCTGCGCACGGACCGGACGGCAGGATAACAGCCAGCTTTTCCGCCAAGGAGATCCGAAGTCTTCTTGACAAGGATTACAAGGATGTATATTCACAGCTGAAGAAAACGGCGATAAAGCTGCTTGATAACAAGATCATAATCGAGGATGCCGACAGCAAGAAGTTTGCAGCTGCAAATATCGTAAGTGCCTGCAAGAGTGAGAACGGTAATTTTTCGATAGCGTTCACAAAAGAATCGGAGGATATTGTTCTGTCGTTAAAAGGCGGTTTTACACCGATGAACGTAAAGCTGCTTACGTCGTTCAGTTCTGTATTATCATTCAGGTTATATGAGATACTCAAATCGAAAACGTGGGGATCCTATAAGATAGCGGACAATCTTTACAGCATGAATATCGATCTGTCGGAACTGCGGGTCACTTTGGGATGTCTTAATATCGCTCACACGGAGATAGCGGCGATGATGTCCGGTAAGGAGAGCATAGATTTTGACAAGGTCATTGAAAAGGGATTCAAGATAGCGGAAAAGGATAAAACATTCAAAAAGCCGAAGTGGAACGATTTCAGGGAGTTCAGGCGCGGTGTGCTTGATGTGGCGATTCCCGAGATCAATGAGAAATCGGATATAATCGTTAATTATGACCCGATAAGACAGGGTAAGGGCGGCAAGGTTGTCGGGATAACCTTTACCATTGAGCCGAAAGTCCGGAAACCGGAAAGAAAAGTGGTTGAATTCCGCCGGGATAATGTGACAGAGGATGATATTCTCGATGAGATCTTCAATATGCATGATGACAGGATCCGGATAAGTGAAGCGAGAGCCATTGCACAGGCTGCCGACTATGATCTGGACAGGATAAGGGAAAAGAACGAACTGTCGATGATATCGAGTTATAATAACTGGACGGCCTGGATGATCGCGGCTCTGAAGGACGATTATAAAAAGAACACGCCCGGAAGCAGGAAGAAGAGCAGTAGTAAATTCCATAATTTTTCGGAACGAGACTATGATTATTCCGAACTCGAGAAAATGATCGATCAGTCCGGTACGAGCCAGTAAAATGACACAACAACATATCTGCGGAGAAGAAAATGCCTGTATTTACAGGCATTTTCATATATATTTGCAAATACTGCGCAGCTTGACCCAGGCAGTCAACACGCGGAACGGTTGAAATAAAAGGCACAGAGCGCATGGCGGGAGATGTGAAATGAAGGGAAAGATATACGGGATCGGTGTAGGGATCGGAGATCCGGAGGACCTGACGTTAAAAGCGATAAGGTATATAAAAGAATCGGATATACTCATCTGTCCGAGGAAAGACCTGGGCGAATGCAGGGCATATCAGATAGTCAGAAAAGTCGTGCCGGAGATTGAAAACATAAAGACTGTCGCCGTTGAATTTGATATGACGCCGGACAGTGAGGCAAGGGACAGGTATCACCACAGGATATACGAGACTGTAAAGGAGTTTGTAGGTGCCGGGAAAAAAGTCGCTTTTCTCACGATAGGGGACCCGGCCCTGTATTCAACGTATTCATATATTGCGGATCTTGCACGGCAGGACGGGATAGAAACCTGTTCGGTTAGCGGCGTGTCGTCAATAGTTGCATGTGCGAATGCCCTGGGGATAATCCTGTGCGAGGGAAGTGAACAACTCCACGTCATTCCGGATACAGAGGATATTGAATCGGCTCTTGAACTTCCGGGGACAAAGGTGATCATGAAATGCGGCAAAAAGATGCCCTTAGTCCGAAAACTGCTGGAAAAAAAAGAAAAAACCGCATTGGTCTATGCGGTTTCCGACTGCGGAACGGATAAAGAGAAACTCTACAGAGGTATTGAGGAAATACCGGACGACAGCAACTACATGTTGACTGTTATAGTCAAGGATGTCGGATGATGCCTTACATTGCCTCCATGCTCCTCTTTTGTCCGGGCCTAACGTCCCTTCGTGGAGAGCTTCCACGTATGCTCATAGCTGTTGTAGAACAGCTTGAGAGTCATTTCGCGTCCAAAACTCTCGACCTTGCATTCGAAGGGGTATATACCGGAAGTGTGTATATGAGAAACGTCAGGCATATCAAAAAGAGTTCCCCTGTATGACAGATCCTTGTATGCCCGGATCCTGTATTCCTGGTAGGCTCCGTCATCGTCGAGCATACGTATCCTGATGGGGATGATCGAGCCGTCAGCTTTGTGCTGGCAGAACATATCTATATTTCTGTTATCTTCTGTACCCATAGCGTCACCGTAAGAGTTCCCCCGTCCTGTATCAGCATTATAGAACATCTGTTCGATATAGTCAACAGAAACTTCGCGATATGTAATTGATTGACACAAAGTTAATTGCGGAGGGTATAATAGAATCAGGTATATTTTCTGTTACGCAAATATTTATGAAGGAGAAAGAGCATGAAGGTAATAATACTGAATGGCAGTCCGAAACCGAATGGAAATACGGCAATAGCAATAAACGAAATGGTAAAGGTGTTTGATGAGGAAGGTGTTGAGACTAAGGTCATACAGGTCGGAAACAAGGCCATCCGGGGCTGTGTATCGTGTAACAGCTGTGCAAATACCGGCAAATGCGTATTTGATGATGAGGTAAATGCCATCGCACCGGAGTTTGAAGCGGCAGACGGCCTTGTTGTTGCATCCCCGGTTTATTATGCTTCGGCAAATGCCACACTTGTGGCGCTTCTTGACAGGCTTTTCTACAGCACGGGCTTTGACAAGACGATGAAGGTCGGAGCGAGTGTCGTGGTGGCAAGACGAGGCGGTTGCTCGGCAACGTATGATGAACTTAACAAGTATTTTACGATCAGCGGTATGCCGGTTGCTTCGAGCCAGTATTGGAACAGCGTACACGGGAATGCTCCCGGTCAGGCGGCTGAGGACGCAGAAGGACTTCAGACGATGCGTACGCTGGCAAGAAATATGGCATTTCTGATGAAGAGCATAGCTCTTGGAAAGGAAAAATACGGACTTCCGCAAAAGGAAGAGCATGTTTGGACGCATTTCATACGATAGATGATCATACTTTGCTGATGATCGTACGGTTTATTTTTATAAGGAAGAGTGTTGTTACGGTAAGACTCATGATCTCTGCGATCGGAAATGCCCACCACACGTTGTTGACATTTCCCGAAAGACTCAGCAGGTATGCGGCGGGAAGAAGGACCACGACCTGACGCAGTATTGAATTGATCATGCTGTAGACCGCTTTTCCGAGTGCCTGGAACACCGAACCGATGATTATGCAAAAAGATGCGATCGGAAAGTGAATGCTTATTATGCGAAGCGCCGGGATTCCCATGCTCATCATGTGATCAGATGCGGCAAACAGAAGCAGAAGTTTATCCGCAAACAGCTAGAAAACGACGGTTCCGGCTGACATTATGACAAAAGCGTAAATAACGGCATATTTTATGGTATCGACCATTCTTTCGCGGTTTTTTGCACCGTAGTTGAATGCAAGAATGGGTACCATACCGTTATTAAGGCCGAACACCGGCATGAAGACAAAACTCTGTAACTTGAAATAAACACCGAATACTGCAGTTGCGGTCGAAGAGAACGTGATCAGGATCTTGTTGAGACCATATACCATTACGGAACCGATCGACTGCATTATGATAGAAGGCAGGCCGACCGAATATATCTTGCCTATGATATCCCTGTCTGGTCTAAATCCCCTGAATTTCAGACGTATATCGATATTGATGCGAAGATTCAGGATAAGTGAAAATACAGCTGCAATGATCTGGCCGGTAACAGTCGCAAGTGCTGCACCTTTAACCCCCATTTTGGGGAATCCGAACAGTCCGAATATGAATATCGGATCGAGGATGAGATTTATTACCGCGCCTGTTGTCTGCGTGATCATGGTGGCTACGGTCCTTCCGGTAGACTGCAGGAGCCTTTCGAATATGAACTGGAAGTATATACCGAACGACATGCAGCATACTATCGTAAGGTAATCCACACCGTATCCGACGATCTCGGGATCCGTCGTCTGGCTCATGTAAAACGGCCTTACAGCAAATATCCCCACAAATACGAATATTATATAGTTTACCAGCGAAAGGAAGATCCCGTTCAGGGCTGCTTTGTTAACACTTTTGTAGTCCTTTTCCCCAAGGGACCGCGACAGGATCGCATTAACGCCAACCCCCATGCCACCGCCGAGGGCGATCATAACGGACTGGATGGGAAATGCAAGAGATACGGCAGTGAGTGCGTTTTCGTTGATACGGGAAACAAATATCGAATCGACTATGTTATACAGTGCCTGAACGAGCATGGATGCCATCATGGGAAGCGACATGGAAAGAAGCAGCCTGTTGACAGGCAGTATCCCCATCTTGTTTTCCGTAATATTCTGCTCGTTTGTCTGCTGTGACATCTGACCGCCTCCGAAGATCTTAAAAATCAGATCCGCTGTTCATATCATAACCATCATATTATAACCATATGTGTGAAAATTGCAAAAAATATAATATAATATATCCGTCTGACAGGGAAAATCAAAAATAAGGAGAAAGGGACATGAAAAAGAACAATTTTCTGATAATATCAGTGATATTTATGATAGCGGCCGTGTCGATCGCAGGATGTGCCGACATAAGAGTGACAGCTGTCGAACCGGAGGCTGCAGCCACCGATACGAAAACAGAGACTGCTGACGATAAGAAGGCGGCAGAGACAGAACCTGAAGAAGATGTAAAACCGGAGGAGTCCGCGGACGATGATCAGGGCGGAATTACGGTTTATGACAGATCTTTGAATGAAGTATCCCTTGGAGAGATGATCTCGCAAAATGAAGTCACCATGCTTAATTTCTGGGGAACTTTCTGCGGACCGTGCTTAGGGGAGATGCCGGATCTGGCAAAGATCGATCAGGAATACAGGGATAAAGGCTTTGGTATCATCGGCATTACGATCGATGCCGTTGACTATGAAAACGGAGGGTTCGTAACCGAAATTCTGGAGGATGCTGATGACATAGCGGCAGATACAGGCGTACAGTATCCTATCGTCTTTGCAGATGATGAACTTATACAATATGCGAATATAACGGCAGTTCCGACAACTTATTTTGTGGACAGAAACGGGAACCTTTTAACTGATCCGATCGTCGGATCAAGGAGCGGGGAAGACTGGAAGGTCATTATAACAGAACTCCTTGGGAAGACAGACTGACAGGTATATTCGATAAGATCTGCGTTGAATATGAATGCGGTATGATGAACGGAGGAAAACATCGTGAAGTATTATATGCCTGTTAAGGTATTTGATGAAGATGACTGCGTGGCACGTCATGCTGATGATATGGCGCTGCTTGGAAGCTGTGCGTTGATCGTTACGGGAAAGAGTTCCGCAAAAAAGAACGGGGCATTTGATGATATAGTATCGGCTCTTCGAAAGAAGAACATACGATATGTGGAGTTTTCCGATGTTGAGGAGAATCCCTCGACGGACACGGTGTTTGCTGCAAGAGACAGGTTTGCCGGCGAGAACATAGATTTCGTGATCGGCGCAGGCGGAGGCTCTGCGATGGATGCAGCCAAGGCCATAGCGCTGGTTCTTTGTCAAAAAGAGGCGGACCTTGCTTATCTGTATGATACGTCAAAACCGTCCGATGCGCTGCCGGTCGTATGTGTTCCGACGACATGCGGCACGGGTTCCGAGGTTACGGGAGTATCGGTGTTGACGCGACATGACAGAAAGACCAAGATCTCCATGGTTCATAAGGTTTTTCCGAAACTTGCCCTTATAGATGGGAAATATCTGGTATCCGCCCCGATGACTCTTATAGTCAACAGCTCGATAGACGCATTATCGCATCTTCTGGAGAGTGTACTTAACTCAAAATCTGATGATTATGTAAGGATGACCGCATCGGCCGGATTGCGCCTTTGGGCAAAAACAAGGGATATCCTTGAAGGAAAACGGTCACCGCAAAAAGAGGATCTTTCCCTTCTGATGAGATCGTCCGCGCTGGCCGGTATGTCCATAGCGCAAAGCGGGACAAGTCTTCCGCATGCTCTCAGTTATACGGTAACATATGACCTTTCAATGCCGCATGGCATGGCTGTAGGATATTTTCTGCCCGGGTTCCTTTCGGCAGCACCGCAAAATGATCGTGATGAACTGTTACAACTGGCGGGATTTTCGGGAATTGATGATTTTTCTTCATTCATTAAGGATTGTCTGAAGAATGTCGTTATTTCGGCAGATGAACTGGAACACTCATTTGAGACGGTAAGAGCCAATCAGGCCAAAATGAAGTCGGCATCGTTTCCTGTTGATGATATCGTGCTCCGGAAGATCGTGGGATTGGGAGATCAATGTCATTAAGTTAAGAGTCGATTTCAATAATCGGCTCTTTTCCTATGCTCTGTGGATACAAAAGCCGTTATTAAGATGTTATGTTGAATTCTACTGACACCAATTGGGGCAAAGGTGTTATAATCAATGCATTAGATGGCTTGATTGGTACAAACATCAGTATGTTGGGAACAACTCCTGTATGCATCAGTCGGGATGAGCCTGACAGAGAAGTAAAAAGAGGAATGATATGAATACACAGAATAAGATAAGAAATATAGCAACGAAGATCATTGCGATGCTGATGTCGGCAATATACCTTACAGTATCAGTAAATTTGCCTGTGTTGGCGCGGGATGTATCCGGTCCGATTACCGATGACAATTATGATTATGAAGGTGATGTAGAGGTTACAGCCGGTCAGGTTCCTAATTATATGGCTGGTTATATGGCTGGTGTTTCTGCTACAGATAATAACACAAAGGTCTCCGTAGGTAATAATCTTTCAGTCACTTCTAATACTGGTTCTACTGTGACTGGTGTTTATGTTACTGGTGCAGATGCAAAGGTCTCCGTAGGTAAGGATCTTTCAGTCGTCTCTGAGTCTACAAACACAAGAGGGATAGACGCTCAGCCAAACGCAAATACGGCAGCTGTTACCATAGGTAATAATCTGACAGTCGATTCTGGGAATACAAAATACTCAGCATACGGAATAGAGGCACGCCCTGCCGCAGGAGCAACGGCAAATATCACCGTTGGAAATTCTGACACTAACCAAGGAAATGTGACGGTCAGTGGCACAAATGAAGTGAGGGGAATCAGTATAGCTGTAAACAATACTGGTAGTTCTTCTCAAGGCAATACAAATATCACCGTCGGAGGTGATGTTAAATCATCCATATCCGAATCGAACGACAGCGCCAGTGGAGTATACTTAAACACCATAGCAGGGGCAGAAACTAACGTTGATATAGGCGGTGCCGTTAAAGCTAATGGTAATACAAAAGCAATGGGATTAGATATTCACCCAGCTGGAAATAATACAAACGAAATTTATGTAGGAAAGGGTATATTTGCATCAGCTGCAGAAGCAACCGGTGTTAATGTTTTCGCCCAAAACACGTCAAATACAACCATTAATATCGGTAAGGACAGTTCCGGCAATGCTATCACAGTGCATTCCAACGGGGATAATAACAAGGCAGCCAATTCTTCCGGTATCAGTGCACAATTACAAACAGGTGAGGGTTTTACAGGGTCAACAACCGCCACGATCAATGTGGAAGGAAATATAGTCGTTAGCAGCGAAGCGGCCGGGGCACGGGGGATATATGCAGATGGCGGAGATAGCACTAATCTGAATATACAGGTAAAAGGCGATGTTACAAGTAACGGAGCCGGTATTTATACAAAAGAAATGAGTCATGCCAAATCCTCCACTGATATCATCATTGATGGAACAGTTAAATCTACTGCAGACGGTATCCCTGCTGTTATTCTTGAGACAACCACCAATGTGGGAAATGAGAATGTGAATATAACAGCGTGGAAGATAGAAAGCAATGAAGGTACGGCGTTGTTTGGGATAGTTGAGAAAGATGAGAATAATCCCGTTGCACCAATACTGTCAGATGAGGGTTCCCAAGAAGCCGTGGCAAGTCACATCAGTTACATCATCCGTGTTACACAGCCTGAGATAAACAATACTCCTGCAAATGTATTAAGCCTTGCAAATGCAAACGGAGCTGCCTGGGATAAGAAGATAGATGCATATGATGTCGCAGGCGAGACCGAGAAAGTCTATGTGAAGCTTGATGTTCCCGAAGGATATCAACTTGCGGGAGTTTATGCGGATGCTGACAGGACAGTTGCCCTCACTCAGGACGAAAACGGTTCATATTATCTTGAGGTGCCCAGAGGTGGCGGTATAGATGTAAATGTGGCACTTACGCTTATACAGGTAGACCCTGAACCGCAGCCACAACCGGGACCGAATCCTAGCCCGCAACCAAATCCAAATCCGGGACCTGAGCCGCAACCTAATCCGGTGAATCCTGATATTCCGCCCGCACCCGTGCCGGTTCCCGATGAACCTGCGACGACTGCATCTTCGGATGATGTCGGACCTGCCACGATTATGGATAACAGTGACATTATAGCAACATTGAACATTGCAAATGAAAACGAAGTCAGAAATGCAATTGCTGCCATAAATGCGACACCCGCAGGCGGTACGGCAATGATTGGGATAACAGGCGACAAATTGGATGCAGGGATTATAGCAATGATACTTTCGAGACGGGATATCAATACGCACATTGCATGTTTTGTAAACGGAAGGTTAGTCCTTATCGTTATTCCGATAGGTGCGGATCTGACAGGTATTATTGGAACGGATGGTTCGATAGAGATTGCAAGACTTGCGGATGCATTTGGGATAACGGGGATATGAAATTTTTTACTTTATAGCCCAGAATCCTGCCTGCAGATATGATGCCCACAACAGGTTAACGGAACCAAATCCGCATTTTTTAAGCAATTCAAGATGAGCTTCGACAGTGATCGGAAAAACTTCCGTACCGCGTCTGTCTAGCTGCATCTTCACATCTTCAGGTGGATTGGCGTGATCTTCAAGAAACCGGACCCAGCGTTTTAACGCCAGGGCATCGCTGGTGTCGGTGGACATCCGAATGTTCTCAAATGTTATAAAGATCCCGGACTTTCTAAGGGCCCTGTAACAGTTTTTAACGGCCTGTTCGCGGCCTTTTTCATCATAATAATGATGGCATTGTACAGCGGTTATGACGTCGTATCCGGAATCGATGTCGAGCTTGTCAGACGGAAGGTTCAGAAATCTGATTTTTTTGCCGTCAAGCTTTTTTGCTGCTATGGCGAGCATTTTCTCCGATGGATCGCAAAGTGTCAGGTTCACATCCGGAAATGCCTCTAGGATCAAAGCTGCAAGGGTACCGGTTCCGCAGCCTGTATCAAGCCAGTTTGTGCATGGTCTGTCCATGGACCGTACAAGATCGATCACCTGTCTGTGATATTCCCTGTAATAAGGCAATACGTTAACTATATGGTCATCATAGATGTCTGAGTTGTAGGCGGATCTGTTATCTTTCATATTTCTCCTTCAGAATGTCTGAAAACCCGATATTTTCACCGTACCGAAAGGGCATAAACGGGAAAAAATAACGGAGACGGAAGGATCCGTCTCCGCAAAGTTATGTTTCTGACGGTATGAGATCAAACCGTATACTGTGAAAGATCCGAATTGATCTCGTCCGAGTACCTGTTCAGATTTTCCGAGATATTGGTGATGTTTTCCGTCTCGGTTCGAAGCTTTGTGCTTTCGGAAACTATCATATTGCTCAGTCCGAGTACCTCGGATATGTTTGAAGCCTGTTCCTGTGTTGTAGCAGCGTTATTTGAGGCTACATCATTTATTCTTGCGATACCGTTTGCGATCTCGCTGATGCCGTCGGTAGCCTTGGCAACATCGTCATAGATCTTTTCAAACGATTCATTTGCATCGGATACGGCAGTCATACATGTTTCCATATCATTTACGCAGATCTCGGCCTTGTGGTTGATATCGGAAATGTTCTTTGTAATACCCTCAACAAGCCTGCGGATCGTCTCGGTAGCTTCGGAAGACTGATTGGCAAGCGTTCCGACCTCTGTTGCGACAACAGCGAATCCCTTGCCCATTTCCCCTGCTCTTGCCGCTTCTATGGAAGCATTGAGGGACAGAAGATTGGTCTGTTCTGATATTGCATTGATCGTATCCGTTATGCCGGTTATCTCTTCGATAGATCTTGCTGTTTCTCTGATCAGATCGCTGAGCTCGCTGATGGTGTCGCTGAGTGTACCCACGTTCCTTGTCATGCTTTCCATACCGTCACGACCCTTGGTGGATGCATCGAGCGTTTCGTCACACAGGTTCTTCACATCTTCTGCATTCTGGGCCAGTTGATTGGAGGTGGAAGCAAGTTCGGTTGCGGCATTTGCGATGTCCTCGATGGAAGAGTTCATGTCGCTGAGGGTCAGGTTAAGCTTTTCGATCGACTCGCCCTGATTGCTGTTGGCATCCGAAAGAATATGCGAGATATCAAAGCATTCGCCGGCACGACTGTTCATGGCGCCTGAAATATCTGACAGGCTGTTGAATGTTGAGCGCATCTTTTCGATATATTCATTCAGACTTTCGGCAAGTGTCGTGATCTCGTTGTTTCCTTCGGGAGTCAGTCTGACTGTAAAGTCGCCCTTACTGATATCGGTAATACGTTCCGTTACGGTCGTTACGGGGTTGATGGCTTTGCTTATGATCACGTACAGGACCGCGGAGAGTATAGCTATAAGTATGATCCCGCTCGCGAATGTTATATACATTACCTTAAGGATCAGACTGCTCAGATAGGATGAGGGAACAGCGCTTACAATTGCCCATGAGGTACCCTCAATATCGGTGGCGGTGTACATCTGGGATCCGGCCGATGATTTGGCAGTCACAACCTTTTCCCCACCGGCTGATGCGCTCATGTTAAGCGAATCGAAAACCGGAGCGAGACCTGCAGCTATAGGATCTGTTGTTGATGAAAGATTCTCGCCTACGCAGGATGAAACATTGCTGATAAGGATATCCTTACTTTCCTTGTTTATGATGTAGAATTTTGCATCGGGAGACAGTGAAGTAAAGCTGGAAACCTTTTCAGCCACCTTATCAAAGTTTATATCACTGGAAAGAACAACGTTATCTCTAAGCATTACAGAGCACGCCAGACAGGTCTTGCCTGTGGATGCATCAACATAAGGTTCGGATGAATAGATACCGCCGTTCTGAGCGAGCGCACCCTGATACCAGGGTCTGTCCGTGAACACAAACGTATCATCCGGGATCCAGCCTGATCCGTCAAGGAATTTGCCCGTGTCTCCATAAGCGATGTAGATATCCTGTGAATCGGGATCGAGCTCGGTAAGCTTTAAGAGCATCGCCAGAGCGTCGTCATATGACAACTCGGGAGTGTTCCTCATTACATCGGCTGTCTGAGATACCCTTTGAACGATATTGTTCCACCAGCTGTGAATCTCGCTGGAGTAGGTGGCAGACTCTCTCGCAAGAACACTGTTCATAAGCGACTGGATGTTGTCTGATGCCAGTTTTATGCTTATCTGTGTAATGATGACGATCATGATCGCCACAAAAATGATGATCTTGCTGAGAAGTGACTTTTTAAGGGATTTTCTTTTCGTTGTCTTCATTTTTTCGCCTCTTTATCGGTAGTATTGATGAAAAAACCGCTCCTATTATATCACAGCTTAGTTGGAAATTAAAGAAACAATCATCATATTTTCGTGCGAATGTAACGTTACGGGTTCGTTTATATCCTGTCCGGTGAGCATGTCGGTACCGCCGATACCGTGCAACATGACCGTATCATCGGATAAATTAAGGAAAAACTCATACATACGGTCAGCCTTATAACGTTTATGGTATTCAACACCTGCAGGCAGATCACACATTTTCACGTCAGCTTCCTTAAGCAGCCGGCAAAGAAGAGGAGACATGTCTTCGGGATTTATCCTTGCAGCCTGATAGAAGGCTTTTCCTTTGCCGAAGTCATTGCATGTTACCGCCGGGGTTTTTGCATAGAAATCATCCGTATACCGTCCGATCACAGCAACATTATCTGTTCTTAATATTTCCGCATAATCTTTTACGGTAAGGTCCCTCCCGTCTGCCTGTCCGCCTTCGAGGCGTATGGAGTTACGGTCCGAAGGATACAGAGTATCGATTTCTTCACTGATGATCCCGAACAGATCCTTCAGTCCGGCACCGGGAAAACCACCTTCATAACACAGACAGTCCTCATTTACATATCCGGTCATATATGTGCCAAGGACCACACCTCCGTTATTGACGAAATCCTTCAGTTTCTGTGCAGTCTCAGGCTTTATGAGGAAAAGCATGGGGGCCAGGATCAGCCTGTAGTCTTCAAACTGATCCGTAACGGAGATGATATCCGCTTCAACACCGAATCTCATCAGAGCCTTCCAGTAATCCTGACAGGTAATGTCATATTTTTTGGTCTCGCTGCTGAATCCGCCGGAGCCGTCTATCGCCCACCAGTTATCCCATTCGAATATTATCGCCACATCGCTTTTCTTGACGCTTCCCTCGACAGAAGCAAGCCTGTCGAGTATTTTCCCGACGTGCGCCACATCACGGAAGACGCGGGTGTCATTGGTCCCTAGATGATCGATCACGGCGCCGTGAAACTGTTCGGCAGCCCCCCGGGATCTTCTCCATTGAAAGTACTGGACAGAGTCGGAACCGCAGGCAATGGCCTGGATGGCAAACTGTTCATGGACGTATGAGCGTTTCAGCTTATTGAATGGCATCCAGTTCACCTGTCCCGGAGCACTTTCCATAAGCAGGAACGGCCGGTCCTTTTTCATGCCCCGCATGATCGCGTGATCAAAAGCCGACTCGAGCATTGTATCCTCATAGCTTTCATAGTCATTATGAAAGGCGGGGTAGCTGTCCCAGGAGATCACATCTATATCCCGGGCCAGAACGCGGTAATCGATATCATAGTATCTCTTCATAAAGTTGGTGGTAACGAAAATGTCAGGGTCAGGAGACGCATCCCTGACTGCTTTGATCTCTGATAACAGAAAATCCGAGAAATTCCATGTGGTAAACCTTTTCCATTCAAGATTCAGGCCCATAACGGCGGTCTGACCATTATCGTAGGGAGGCTCGATCTCGGAAAAATCACTGTACCTCGCACTCCAGAATGCAGTCCACCATTCATGGTTTAGAAGTTCTATGTCATCGTTAAAACGCTTTCGCAGGTATGTCCTGAACTTGTCCCTGCACAGGTCGCAGAAGCACTGTCCGCCGAACTCGTTTGATATGTGCCATGCCAGGAGACCCGGATGATCACCGAATGTTTCAGCCAGTTTGCCATCGATAATGCTGACTTTGTCCCGGAATATTTCCGATGACATACAGTGGTTGTGTCTGAATCCATGACGGTTTCTGCGTCCCATACCATCTACCCGCATGACCTCGGGATATTTATGATCCAGCCAGACCGGACGGGCACCTGAAGGTGTGGCAAGTATGGTGCTGATCCCGTTTTCGTAAAGGTTGTCCATGATATTTTTCAACCAGTCAAAATGAAATTCACCTTCACGCGGTTCATACATCGCCCACGAAAAAACCCCGAGAGTTGCTTCGTTGATCCCGGCCTCCTTCATGTACCTGATATCCTTTTCCAGTATATCCGGACGGTCCAGCCATTGTTCCGGATTATAATCCCCGCCATGAATTATTTTACCAAGCGGTCTTGAAAATGCGTAGTCAGACATAGTTCCCAGATACCTTTCGTTATATGCCACAATCGTATCAATAATAAGATAGTGCATCGCCCGGGCCAAGTCCAGCATTTCTTTTATAAAATATAAATTATAAAATATGAATTTTTCGAGTAAATTCAAGCATCACAACATAATAAAGTGGATGCTAACTTCCGGATATCTATGGTAAAATCAAGGTGTTGTTCAATGTCGTATGGGAGGTATCACACCACCCGATATAACGACTGAAAGTGATGGCAAAGGTGTTGAAATCACGTTGAGAAATGCGGGCCTGTACACCGTTATTGCCATATGATCTTCAATAAGTAAATTATAAGCACAAAACACCCAAATACAGGAGGAAATATGCCGCATCCCATGAGAGGGCTTGGGCCGAGAGGATTCCTGACAGACGAGGAAAAACAGAATCTTCCCAAGGTCGATAAAGCTCTGATAAAAAGAATACTTGCTTATCTGAAGCCATACCGCATTCAGTTTGCCTTTGTGTTTATAGCGATCCTGCTCAGCGCCGTTGTCGGGCTCCTTCCATCGATCATAACGGGAAAGATCGTTGATGAGGCACTGATCAACAGGGACATGAAACTGTTGATAAGGCTTTTGTTTATGGCATTTGCAACGCTTGCGGCCTCGCAGATCGTGGGTGTTCTTGAGTCATACATCAACGCATGGATATCCCAGAAGATAATCTTCGATATGAAGAACCAGATGTATCATCATCTGCAGTATATGCCGCATTCCTTTTTTACTACCGAAAAACAGGGCGACATCGTAACAAGGATGGATACGGATATAAGCGGTGTGAGTACGATCATCTCCGGAACCCTGTCCAATATCGTGTCCAATGCCGCTACCGTTATTACAACACTTGTGGCGCTTTTTACGATGAGCTGGCAACTGGCAATTGTCGGCGTTATCATAATCCCGCTCCTGATCCTTCCGACAAAGCGGGTCGGTAAAAACCAGTGGAAGATCCGTTCTGATTCACAGGCAAAAAATGATGAGATGAATCAGCTCATAAATGAGTCGTTAAGCGTCTCGGGATCGATGCTGGTCAAGCTTTTTACAAGAGAAGAGAGGGAGTACGAGAAGTTTAAAAAAGTCAATTCCGAGCTTACGGCACTTAATCTGAAAGAACAGCGCAGCGGCAGCTGGTTCAGAGTCGTGCTGGGAATGTTCACACAGGTAGGTCCGCTCCTTATATATTTTGCAGGCGGATATCTGATCATATCACGTATGGACACGACACTTACGGTCGGTACCATAACCGCCATGGTAGCCCTGATAAACCGGTTGTATTTTCCTATTCAAAGTCTTTTAAACGTTCATGTCGAGTTCACAAGATCGCTCGCACTTTTTACAAGGATATTCGAATACTTTGACATGGAAAGCTCTATAGTAAGTCCTGTAAACGGGGCAAAGCCCGATGTCGCGTGCAGGGATATCGTGTATGATCATGTGGCTTTTTCCTATGATCCGGAAGTGAAGATATTAAAGGATGTGAACTTTACCGTACCCGGAGGTCAGATGTATGCGATAGTAGGACCATCCGGATCCGGGAAATCGACGGTAGTGAATCTGATACCGAGGCTGTATGATGTTGCAGACGGCGCGGTCAGGATAGGTGACACTGATGTAAGGGATTTTGATCTTTCATATCTGCGGGAAAATATCGGAGTTGTCACGCAGGAGACATATCTGTTTAACGGAACGATCCGGGAAAATCTCCTGTATGCAAAAGAAGATGCCACGGAGGATGAACTGGTTGCGGCGTGTAAGAATGCCAATATTCACGATTTCATCGTAAATCAGCCTGATGGATACGATACGGTAGTCGGAAACCGCGGACTGAAGCTTTCGGGCGGCGAGAAGCAGAGGCTTTCCATAGCACGGGTGATATTAAAAGATCCCAAGATACTCATACTTGATGAGGCAACGAGTGCGCTCGATTCTATTTCGGAAAACGCCATACAGGATGCATTGGAACTGTTGATGCAGGGCCGGACGAGTATAGTGATAGCACACAGGCTTTCGACAATATTAAAGGCCGACTGTATCCTTGTTGTTAAGGACGGTATCATAGCTGAGAGCGGAGACCACGAATCGCTCCTTGCTGCGGGAGGCATTTACAAGGAACTGTATGAAACGCAGTTCAGGCAGGTGCTCGATATGGAAGGCGCGGGCCTTGAAGGGACCGCCTACTGGGATAAGGTAGAAGAAGAGAACAACGGCTTCTGATAAGTATTTTTGAAAAAGGGGTTAAGAAATCACGATTTCTGACGATATATATATCAAAGATAAGAAAATAGCCAACTAACTCTTTTTCATTTGTAAACCTCCCTTAAATATTAAGAATCCGGCAGGAAGTTAAAATCTTGTCGGATTCTTAATATTGTGAGATACTTAATGGCGATTTTGACATATATAAACGGAGAGGAAATTATGAGAACAGGAAAAAACACAGCTCTGGTCGCGCTGACCTTTTTAACGGCAATATGCCTTACGGCATGTAAAGGGGGAAATGATTCTTCGAACAAGGTTGTCATTTATACATCAATGTATGAAGATATTATAGATGATATGGAAAAACAGCTCGAACAGGTTTTTCCGGATACGGATATAGAATTCTTCCAGGGAGGATCGGGAACGATACAGTCCAAGGTAGCCGCTGAAAAGGAGGCCGGAAGACTTGGGTGCGATATACTGATGGTTGCCGAACCTTCATATTCCCTGCAACTTAAGGAAGAGGGGCTGCTGCATGCGTATGATTTTTCACAAAAAGATAAACTGCTGTTTGACTATGATCCGCAGGGATATTGGTATCCTGTGCGTGTGTGCAACATGGTACTTGCCTATAATCCGGAAAAAACGGACAGATCAACACTGCCTCTTACGATGAAGGATTTTGCCTCGGACCGGTCTGTGAAGGGCAGGCTGTCGATGGGAGATCCCCTGACATCGGGAACTGCGTATTCATCTGTTGTAGGGCTTCTTGATAAGTACGGGGATGATTATCTGAAGGAGCTCGGAGAGCAGGATGTTGCCATAGAATCGGGTTCGGTTGCACTTACAAAACTTGAGACCGGTGAGTGCAGCGAGATCATGATACTTGAGGAATCGGTGCTTAAAAAGAGAGAGGAAGAGGGGTCAAAGCTTGAAGTTATTTACCCGGAAGACGGCTGTATACCTGTTCCGTCTCCTATCATGATAATAGATGAGAAATACAGTGCAAATGCAAATACGGCGGCCGCCGAAGCGGTTGAAGAGTACTTCCTGTCGCCGGAAGGGCAGAAGATGATCGTAAAGGGGTGGATGTATTCCACCAGAGAGGATGTTGCGGACATGCCCTATGACGGCGAGGATATTTCGGAAGTTCTCGGAAACTGTATCAAAGTGGATTGGGAAAAAAGTAACAGCCAGAGGGAGGAGATCTGCAGGAAATTTGAAGAGTATGTAATGACATCTCCCGATCCGGAAGGATAAAACGTGAAGACCGGAACAAGAGTTGACTTCAAATGGCTGCTGATCTTCGGAATAATGGCATTTCTGATCGTATTTCAGGTTCTTCCGCTGTTATACCTGGTTATTGCGACTTTTTGGGACAACGGACATTTTTCAATCGAAGCATTTAAGCGTATTTATACATATCCGCTTAACCTTAGCTGCCTGAAGAATACGTTTGTGATCTCCACACTTGCCATGATCTTCGGCGTAATGATCGCACTGCCGCTTGCATGGCTTGTCGGAAGAACCAATCTGTATGCCAAAAGGTTTTTCAGAACGCTCTTTGTCATTTCCTATATGGTACCGCCGTATGTCGGGGCAATGGCCTGGCTGAGGCTTCTTAATCCGTCCGTGGGAACGCTGAATGTTTTTATCAGGGATCTGTTTGGGCTGGAAGCTATGCCTTTTAACATCTACTCCACAGGCGGTCTTGTCTGGGTATTGTCGACATTCTATTATCCGTATGCATTTATAACAATATCCCGTGCCATGGAAAATATGGACCCGACACTTGAGGAAGCATCCAGGATGTCGGGGGCGTCCCCGATCAAAACTCTTTTTACGGTAACACTTCCGCTTATGATGCCCTCCATAGTCGCATCGGCTCTTCTTGTATTTGTGGCATCTGCTTCATGTTACGGAATACCGTCTATTATAGGTGCTCC
>JBGUNV010000150.1:0-46187 GCA_045117595.1 Lachnospiraceae bacterium | reverse complement strand
TCCGAGTCCGCATATGATCCTGGCCTCTTCCTCCATACCTTCAAAATCATCGGCAAATACTTCGAGTGACAGCGGAAGATCCGGTATCTCCTTTATACATTCCTTTGCAAATGTAACGTAGTCCTTAACTCCGGCCTTCTTCATAAGTGTGGGATTTGTAGTAAATCCCTTTACAAGACCTTTTCTGTACTCTTCCTTCATCCCCTCGATGTCCGCTCCGTCAGCATATATCGTGATCGTAAGATCTTTTGCAGTCATTTTTATTCCCCTTTCAATTACAAATATACAAACTTAGTCCCGTACCCGCTCAGACGGCGCTCCGCCCATAGCAATGTCGCTCGGCAACTTAATCGCTTCGCGATGAGCCTCGCGGTGTAGACAGGTTCTTCCCGCTATGCGGGCCCCTCCTATCTACAAAGCATTAACCAGTAAGTGCCAGATGACGCCCTGCCAGCCTTCTGCGTGGGGAGTTATCCTTGAATCATCAACAACCGGTATAAGAACGCATGCATCGCTGACCTGTTTTGAGTATCCTCCGTTCCTCGAAACAATCGATATCACCTTTGCACCGCGTTCTTTTGCAAGCTTAAGTGCATTTACGATATTAAGTGATGTTGTCTCACTTCCTCCGCCGACCGAGAACACCATGATGCAGTCCTTCCCGTTCAAATGGCTCGTCTTCAGCCACTCCGCAAATGTTGTCTCCCAGCCTTCGTCATTTGTTCTGGCAGTCAGTTCAGATACATTGTCGGTAGGTGCATATGTTTCGATACCTCCGATCTTCCTGAAGTCATTGACCGCATGTGAAGCGTTTGCTGCGCTTCCTCCGACTCCGAGAATAAAGAGCCTTCCTTCGTTCTCCTTCGTCTTTCGCAGGATATCAATACCCTTTTCGATCTCCTCCTGCGAAACAGTCTGTGCAATACTTATCGTCTCCTCAAGGTATTGCCTGATGTAATCTTTCGTCATAATTGTTCCCTCCTTTTCCCTGTACTTCTTATTTCCAAACAATTAGACTTTATATGATCCCTTTCGGGTGATCATCCTCTGTCCTCTATGCAATCCGCGGCATCCAACAGGTCGGATGCTATAATGTCCGGTGACACATCGCCTAGTTTTTTGCACAGATCACATTTCAGGGCGCCGATAAACACGGTTGCCAGTCCGACTGCACTTCCGGCAGTAATGTCGGTACACGAATCGCCTATCATATAGGATGCGGACATATCAATACTGTATTTACGCATTGCCCTGTATATTAGTCCGGGCTCGGGCTTTCTGCAGTTACACTTCCTGATAAGAAACTTCTCCTTAGTTGTCGGAAGTTCCTTCGGATAGTGCGGGCACATGAACAGATCGTCAATCTCGGCTCCCTGTCCTGAAAGCTCATCTATCATATATGTATTGATATCGTACAGAGTCGACAGACTCGTCTTGCCTTTTGCCGCGCCGGGCTGGTTGGTAACGACAAAAACGTAATAACCTTTTTCCTTTATCCTCTTTATTGCCTCGGCTGCTCCCGGAAGAAAGGCAAACTGCGAGACTTTCATGGGGCTGTCGAGCTGTTCCGTATCATCGTTCCATACGATCTCATTAATAACCCCGTCCCTGTCCACAAAAACAGCAGGATGGCTTTCGTTGAACCTTTTATTAACATATGATGAGAATTCCGCAAGAGATTCGGGGCTTCCGATCTCATAGAAACGCTTTGTCACAACCTGGGCGGTCATCTCGCCCTTAAGAGACAGTTCATGCTGTATCCCGGCCAGATCAAATGCTTCATCGGTGGAATAACCCGAAAACAGCGATCTTTCAAACATACTGACACCGTAATCGATATATTCCATATCCGGACACGGTTCATGTTTATCATAAAGAACGAGTGCTCCGTCCTTCATTACCACGTTACTCTTGTCAAACCGGTCATTATTACGAAGGACTGTCATAAGAGCCCTGGCACCGGTCTCTTTTCCCTTATGATACCGATAGATCGTCTCCGCATAATCTATATCCATAAAGGAATCACCATAAATAAGGAGAAAATCATCCTCGAGGAAATCAAGGGCAGACCTTACCGCTCCGCCGGTCCCGAGAAGCTTTTCTCCGTCGTAACTGTATTTTATCGATATACCCCTGCTGCTCCCGTCTCCGTAATATTCCTCGATCATATCGGCTCTGTATCCGATCAGGAACAGGAATTTCCTGAATCCCCAGGCCATCATCAGATCGAGCTGGTAATCAAAGAAAGGCCTGCCGCACACATCGACAAGTGACTTGGGGCACTCCTTTGTGTAGTTCTTAAGTCTGGTACCCAATCCCCCCATAAGGACCACGACCTGAACATCCGCCGGACCTATCATATTACCTTGGAACCTTCCTTTTCAAATCTGAACCTTACTTCACTCATTCCGGTATTTCTCATCGCATCACGCAGACGCGCCTTGTCCTTGACGTAAAACATAAGGAATCCGCCGCCGCCGGCTCCGATCATTTTACCGCCCTGGGCTCCGTTTGCAAGAGCAAGCTCATACCACTCATCGATCTGGGGATTGCTCATGCCGCCCGAACGTTTCTTCTTATATTCCCAGTGGGTATTCATTATATCGGCAAACGTATCAAGATCACCTTTTTCAAGAGCATTCTTGCTCTGATAACCGAGAGACTTGACATAATCAAGATTTTTCAGCATATCCTCATTATGTTCCTTGCTCTTATCATTCTGCTCCTTGAGGATATTTCCCGCGGAACGGGAAAAACCGGTAAAATACAATATAAGATTATCTTCAAGATTATAAAGTGTTTCCTCGGATATCCTTAACGGATCAACCCACACATATCCGTCCTTATGGAAATTCATACAGGTGATCCCGCCGTAACTGGCTATGTACTGATCCTGTTTACCGATCGGCTCCTTCAGCCTGTTCATCTCGATCTCGCATGCTTCTTCAGCGAGAGTTCGTGTCGAAACTATATTTCCCTGCATTGTATGAAGTGCACGAAGCAATGCTGTTGTAAACGAACTTGATGATCCGAGCCCGGTTCCTGCCGGAATATCCGCCATGGAACACAGTTCCAGACAGGGTTTGTCCCATTCAAGCAGCTTAAGCGCTTCACGGATTATCGGATGCTGTATCTCATCTATCGATCCGCATTTTTCGAACTTGGAATATTTCAGAAAATATCCCTTTTCAAATGTCTCATGTAAAGTTATATAGACGTATTTATCTATGGCTGCGGAGATCAGGAACCCTTCCCGTTCTTCATAATAAGACGGAAGATCGGTCCCTCCTCCTCCAAGCGTTATCCTGAGCGGACTTCTGGCAATGATCATTATATTTCCTCTTTCTGCGTTTAATCTCTTGCATCAAACACCCACGGATTGGCCTGCAGGTATTCAACCGTCTTGATGACACCCTCTTCTATGGTTGCCTTCGGCTTCCATCCGAGTGATCTTACCTTTTTCGTATCAAGATATATGAACGGGTTATCCCCGATCCATCCCCGTTCTCCGCCTTCATATGTAAACGAAGGTTTTACTCCCAGTTTTTCACATATAAATCTTACCGAATCATTTACCTCAACATATTCATCCGTTCCGAGATTGTATATGTTCACTTTTTCCTTTGCATTCCTGATAACGGTAAGTATGGCCTCCATACAGTCCCTGACATACAGATAGGATTTCTTCTGGTGGCCGTCACCTAAGATGTGAAGTTTTGTCGGGTCATCGGAAAGCTTTCTGCAAAAATCAAATACATGCCCGTGTGTGTAACGTTCGCCGAGGATCGATACAAACCTGAAAATGTATGCGGTAAAACCGAATCCTTCGGCATATGCCGCAAGAAGGCCTTCACAGGCAAGCTTTGAAGCCCCGTAAAGAGATGTCTGTACAGGGAACGGTGCATTTTCCGGTGTCGGGATCACCTCAGCCTCTCCATATACGGATCCCGTAGACGAAAATCCTATCCTGCTGATCCCGTTTGCTCTCATTGCCTCAAGCACGTTATATGTTGCGATCGTGTTCTGCTCAAGATCCTTGCGGGGATGTTCACAACCCATCCTTACATCCGCATTTGCCGCAAAATGAAAGACAAATTCACAACCTTTCATCGCTTCGGTCATAGCCGGAAGATCGAGCGTATCGCCTTCTATCAGGGTAAACCTGTCGCTCTTCTGTGCATCTTCGAGGAATTCATGCCTCCCCGTGGAAAAATTGTCATAAACCACAACTTCGTTATCGGGTTCCGACAGCAGTCTGTCTGCCATGTTTGATCCGATAAAACCGGCTCCGCCGGTAATGAAATATTTCATATCTATCCCCCTATCTACAGGTCATAACTTACTTCCTGTTCAACATCGTCCTTAAATTCATTAGCATTGCGGTTATATTTGGATTTATCGTACTGAAGATAACCTATCCTGACCTCGGTACGTATCTGCTGCTTATCGGTGATGCCGGCAAACCACTTGGGATCATCAAGTTTTTTTCTGAGTCTTCCCTCAACTATTCTGGTACCTTCCCTGTCACAGGTAAGGATTATACCGAACCCACCGTTTTCGTCTATAGAGTATACTCTGTCTTCAAGACGCACCGTATCGACAAGCAGGAGCGATAATCTCTTTACAACCTTTTCGTACTGGTTGGTCTTTAAAACCTTCTTCATTTCAGCCGGATATCTGAGTCGTATTATCATCAGCGAAATCGGGCTGTTATTTCTTTCTGCATAGGATATCTGTGTCTGTATGTCCATGAACAGACTTCGAAGATTATACAAACCTGTCACGGGATCTATCATGACAAGTTCGGCGATCTGTTTTTTGAGAAGTGCATTTTCAAGTGTGAGCGGTGAGTAACGTTTTACATAGAATGCACAGCCGACCACACACATTGCAGGCAGTATCACCCATAAAAAAGAAACCGGCGGAAAATCCTGCCTGTCGGTTATTATATGATATACCTTCAAACCGACAAAAACTACCGTCGCTACTGCGGCAACTACGACAGATATCGTTACATAACCCGAAACCGTGATCACCACGGCAGCCGCCATAACCACAGTCATTATGAGATTTTCGGCAAAATAATCCGATCCTGTTGAATTCGTCACAACAACGGCAAGGATAAAGGATAAAAGCATCAGTCCTATCCCTATATATGAAATAACTTTGCCGTCCCCTTTTCTTTTGCCTGCGCTTTTTTCACTGTCCATAATCTACTCCGGGCAATCCATAAACCATACTTCGATATTCTACCATTTTATCAGCATTTGGTCAAAGTGTACATGACGTGCTCCCCGCCCCGGATATCGAATATCCCCTCACGCAAAAAGCCGAGTCTTTCCAGGACTTTTATACTTGCCAGATTTTCCTGCCTGGTAAATGCCATATATTTCTCAAATCCCAGCTCCCGGCAGCCATACTGTATAACCGCCCTTACGGCTTCTGTCGCATATCCCTTTCCCCTGTACGGGCCGGCAATCATGTATCCTATCTCGGGAATATCAAATCCTTCCCGCATGCTTATCCCGGCCCTGCCGATAAGTTTTCCGTCTTCCTTCAGTGTCAGAGCCCATATTCCATACTCGAAAAACCTGTACTGGTTGTCTATATATTTTCTTAAGTATTCGGCTTCCTCTTCGGGATCTTCATACAGATCCTCCATATACATGGAAGTAAGCCTGTCAGCATAAATATCGTAAAGATCTTCT
The DNA here is from genome assembly GCA_045117595.1 of Lachnospiraceae bacterium. Taxonomy (GTDB): domain Bacteria; phylum Bacillota; class Clostridia; order Lachnospirales; family Lachnospiraceae; genus UBA2868. Next base: position 40,479 of record JBGUNV010000150.1, on the reverse strand, counting down.
ATGTCTTCCACGACATGTTCTCTTATCAACATGCGGTCTGTGACCCGAATAGTCCATGGGATATGAAAATGCCGCTGCCACATGCGATTTATACGTTCGAGCGACATATACTCTATTTCTTCTATACAATACAGAACCGATGAAAGATCGCTGTCCCTGTTCAGATCTGTGCGAAGAGCTGCGGCGGCGATCCCGTTTTCATTTGCGTATCGAAGAGCTGCCGGCAGGTCGGTTATCAGGAACACTGACTTTCTGTCCGTTAACGGATCATAAAAAACAGCCCGGGCAAGATTTTCCATATCTTCAAATTGGTTGTCATAACATATATATGTAAACCAAAAATCATCACTTTCGGACTTTGCTTTTGTGCAAAATGCCAAAAAAGGTGTTTCGGGCAGGTTCTCGTCTACATATATTATAATATGTGATAAATTTTGTGTCTCAGTATTTTTTATCATGGTGGTTTTGTACTATAACTGACATGAAATTTAATGCAATGTGCTCAATGATCCTGTTCATGATTTGTTCATATTTATTTTAAAATCTTTTCATTTGTGGAACATTTTTTATACATTTATGTGAACTATACTAACAGCATAGGAGAGAGACCTTATATTGCAAATACTTTTTCATAATAAATGCCAAGCAGCTTAGCTGCTTGGCATCCTCCCTTTTTATGGGGTTATTCTCCTGCAAGATATGTTACGATCGCATCTGCTGCTGCTTCCTCATCGGATCCGTCCGCAGTAACCGTTACCTTATCTCCCGCAACAAGAACGAGTGTCATCATTCCCATTATGCTCTTCGCGTTTACCCTTTTATCACCGTATTCAATGTAAACCGAACTGTCATACTGACTGGCAACCTGCACAAGTAACGCGATCGGCCTTGCCTCCAACCCGTTCTCCAGACGGATAACCGTTTCCTTTTTTGTCATCATTCTCCTCCTTTGACAAACTGCGAATGATACATGGAAATCTTTCGCAATCTGTGATTGACTCCCGACTTGCCGAGAGCCGGTGTACAAAGTTCTCCCAATTCCTGTAACGTTGCTTCCGGATGCGCTACCCGCAGTTTTGCCATTTCCTTCAATTCAGGAGCAAGCTCCCTGTACGCATCGGATCTTTGAAGTTCCCTTATCTCATCGATCTGTCTTTGCGCTGCCGTAACCGTTTTGGCGATATTTGCCGTCTCACAGTTGACCTTACGGTTAACGCTGTTGCGCATTTCCTTCAGAATACGCATGTTCTCAAAATCCATCAGTCCGACATGCGCACCCATCACATTAAGGGTTTCAACGATCCCCGTTCCATCCTTAACATACAGGATATGGTATTTCTTGCGAAGGACAGTCTTGGCCTCTATTTCAAAACTGCCAAGTAACTCCTCCAAAAAATGTGCCTGTCTCTCATCCTGGCACACTATTTCCAAATGATATGATTTTTCCGGATCGCTTATCGATCCGGCTGCAAGGAATGCCCCTCTTATATATGCCCGTCTGCAACACGACCGCATTGAATTTGTCGTTACTTTTATGGCAGACCGAATCCTTTCAGCCTCATCGGGATCCTCTATCAGAATACGGTATGCAGCCCCGGATTTGCCATAAACAGGCGGTTTTTCCGTGCAGTCCTTATTCATATTAAATGTTTTCTTAAGTAAAGTAAAGCATTTTCTGACTGCTGTTTCATTTTCGGAAGAAATGACTATTTTTCCGTCTTTTTCCGCATCCGCTTTACCGCAAAAATCATAAATGGCACCGATCTCAGCCAGACGACAATGCCTCGGCGAAGCGATGATGCGTTCAAGTTCCTCTTTTATATTTCCGGAATATGACATGCTTATTTTCCTCTCGCACTGTCCTTACCGAGATCCCTGTGTTCAAGTTTGAAACCGTAATCCTCGTATTTGACCATCCGGTCATATAATGCCTTTGCAAGCGTAACACTCCTGTGTTTTCCGCCGGTACACCCTATGGCTACTACAAGCTGGTTCTTGCCTTCCGAAATATAGTTCGGGATCAGAAATTCCAGCATATCTTCAAGTTTATCCAGAAAAGCGTCCGCTTCGGGAAATCCCATGACAAACCCCGAGACCTCCTTATCCATTCCCGTAAGCGGCCGAAGATCTTCATGATAATACGGATTCGGGAGAAATCTTACATCAAAAACAAGATCCGCATCCGTAGGTATACCGTACTTAAATCCGAATGAAAGGATCGTAACGTACAGATTCTTGTAATTACCGTCATTAACGAATATCTTGTCTATCTCTGTCTTGAGCTCTCTGGTGAGCATCTGCGACGTATCAATGATATGGGCGGAACGTTTTTTGATATTCGCCAGTTTTTCCCGTTCCCGGGCTATACCCACCTCTATCCTGTCTCCGAATGCAAGCGGATGCATCCTCCTTGTTTCCTTATATCGCTTTACGAGCACGCAGTCATCCGACTCAAGGAACAGTATCTCATAGGAAATACCCATCTCCTTCAGGCTTTCAAGCGCCTGCTCAAGTTCGTCAAATCCCGAACCTCCTCTTACATCTATGCCGAGGGCAGCCCTTTCTATCTCATCATTTTCATTTATGAGTCTGGCAAATTCGGATATAAGCTGTACCGGCAGATTATCGACACAATAATACCCGCTGTCCTCCAGAAAATTCAGTGTTGTACTTTTTCCGGCCCCGCTAAGTCCGGTAACTACCACAAATCTCATGATTTCGTATCATCTCCGAGAATAACGACTTCAGGTTCGAGCATGACACCGGAATTTTCAAATACCCTGTCCCTGACCGCATTTATCAGTTTCAGGATATCACCGGCGCTTGCCTTTCCTTTATTTATTATAAAACCGCAATGCTTTTCCGATACCTGGGCATCCCCTACGGAAAATCCCTTTAGACCTGCATCTTCTATCAGTTTTCCGGCAAAATATCCTTCGGGACGTTTAAAAGTACTTCCCGCACTCGGATACTCAAGCGGCTGTTTGGTCCTTCTGGCAACTGAAAGTTCATCCATACGTGCCTTTATTGCGGATATGTCACCCGCATCAAGTTTCATAGTCGCACTGATAACAATATACGGATGCTGCTTTACAATGCTCGTTCTGTATCCGAACCGCATCTCGTCAACGCCCAGAGTGACCTTTTGACAAGTCACCGTATCAAACAGGTCGACCGATGTTATGATATCCTTCATCTCCCCGCCATAGGCGCCCGCATTCATGACCACGGCTCCTCCAAGCGATCCCGGAATACCCGATGCAAACTCAAGTCCCGTAAGACTGTTCTGGTACGCCATGTATGCGATCTTAGCCAGCATGGCTCCGGCCTCAGCCGTGATAGTTGTTCCATCCGTGGTTATACCGTCACATCCGCTTCCGAAGCATACGATACATCCTCCGTATCCGCCCTGCGCCACAAGAAGATTACTTCCGTTTCCGATCACGGTATATGGCATTTTCTCAGCCAAAAGAAGACGGATAACATCCTCCGCCTCTTTCATATTTCCCGGGGTGACAAATATTCCGGCCCTGCCTCCGGCCTTAAATGTCGTATGAACGGCCATATCCTCGTTAACGGATATGTTATCCGTCCCGGTAACACTCTTCAGTTTTTCAACGATAACTTCATTCAAGATGCGGCCACCCCGTCAAGTACAAGCTTGGCCGAACCGTATATCCCCGCATCGTTTCCGAGCGTTGCCAGTGCAAACCTCGTGTCACGGCTGCCGTGAAAAACGTATTTTACGTAGTTCTTGCGGATATAGTCAAGCACGATCTCACCTGCCTTGCTGACCCCGCCTCCTATAACAAACAATTCGGGATTGGTGACATCTGCAACTATTGAAAGACCCTTACCGAGAATATCCCCGAACTGTTCGGCAACTTCAATTGCAAGCTTATCACCGGCCTTGACAGCGTCAAACACAACCTTGGCATTCATTGAAGAAGCTTTTCTCATCATTGACGGCTCATCATCCTTTTCAAGCCTTTGCCGTGCAAGCCTGGCTATACCGGTTGCAGATGCATACTGCTCGAGACATCCTCTGTTTCCGCATCCGCACTGTTCTTCCTCATCATCTTTGATATGTATATGACCGATCTCTCCTCCGGCACCGAGATGTCCCGAAAGGACTTTCCCGTTTACGATTATCCCGCCGCCTACTCCGGTCCCGAGTGTCACGGCAACTACATTACTGCATCCCTTTCCTCCGCCTTTCCATACCTCTCCGAGAGCGGCAGCATTTGCATCATTTCCGGCAAATACAGGCAGATCGATGTGTTTTCTCATCTCCTCGTCGATATCAAATTCACCCCATCCGAGATTGACACATCTGTGAACAATGCCGTTATCATCAACCGGTCCCGGTACGCTTATACCGATACCTGCTACATCCGACAGATCGAGATTTCTTGAATCCGCTTTCTTCCTGATCGACTCCGCGATATCGGGAAGTATTCCGGATCCACTGTTTTCGGTCCTCGTCGGGATCTCCCACTTGTCGAGAAGTTCTCCATCTGAAGTGAATAATCCCATTTTAACAGTTGTTCCGCCTATATCCACACCAAATACGCTTTTACCCATACCTATTCCTCTTCTTCCCTGGTCTTTAATGAATTCTGGAATCTCGAATACAGTTCCTGAGCTGCATTGTAACCCATCTTCTTCTGCCTGAAGTTAACGGCAGCGGACTCACATATGATCGCAAGATTTCGTCCGGGCCTGATCGGAATACTGTGACATACAACCTTATTGCCCAGGTATTCCGTGTATTCCTCCTCAAGTCCTATCCTGTCATAATCCTTGTCCTTGTCCCACTCCTCAAGCCTTATGACAAGATCGATACTCTGGGTCTCTCTGACGGAGGAAACACCGAAAAGCATCTTAACATCAACGATACCTATTCCGCGAAGTTCAATAAGATGTCTCGTAATATCCGGTGCTGTTCCTATAAGCGTGTCATCGCTGACCTTCCTGATCTCGACAACATCATCACTGACCAGTCTGTGACCTCTTTTTACAAGTTCAAGGGCAGCCTCCGATTTACCGATTCCGCTCTCTCCCGTAATCAGCACTCCTTCGCCGTATACATCGACAAGCACACCATGCACGGAAATACACGGGGCAAGCTTTACATTCAGCCACCTGATGATCTCCGCCATGAGATTTGACGTGCTCTTATGAGACATCAATACTGCCACATTATGCGCCCTGGCGATCTCGAGAAATAGATCATCCGGCTGAAGGTCACGGCAGAACACATAACATGGTGTATCATCATTTAATATATGCTCATACCTCTCCTTCTTGATCGAAGGCTCAAGCTTCTCCATATAAGTATATTCGACAAAACCGATTATCTGCACCCTTCCTGTCTCAAAGTGTTCCAGAAACCCTGCCATCTGAAGGGCGGGACGGTTGATGTCCGGTTGAGTGATCCTGATATCTTCAACGTTTATATCCGGTGTCAGGTTCACCAGTTTCATTTTTTCGATCAATCTGCTGACAGATACTGCTCCCATACAAACCTCCGTTAATACCTGCGATTTTATTTCCGGTTGCGGCTATATCACATAAGCTGCACCGTAATATAAAGTATATCATAATCAAAATCAATTAACTACGATAAGTCTGCCCTGTTTCGATTATTTATGAAAATGATCGTATACGCTCCTTGCGGATGCACGATCCAGCCCCTCCGTCCTTTCCAGTTCCTCAAGGCTTGCGTTTTTTATATCCTCCAGAGACTCGAAGTTCTTCATCAGAGCCTTCCTTCTCTTCGGGCCGATCCCCGGAATATCATCGAGAACTGAATGCACCTGCTGCTTACTTCTGAGTTTTTTATGAAAAGTGATCGCAAACCTGTGTGCCTCATCCTGTATCCTTGTGATAAGATGGAATCCTTCCGAAGACCTGGAGATTTCCAGCTCCTCATTGTTATAATACAGTCCTCTTGTCCTGTGGTTATCATCCTTGACCATACCGCAGACCGGGATGTCCAGTCCCATTCCCGCCAGAACTTTTTCGCATATATTGACCTGTCCGCGTCCTCCATCCATAAGGATCAGATCCGGAAATCTTGAAAAACGGTCGGTTTCTTCGGATCCCTCCATTTCCCGAAGACCGTGTTCAAACCTCCTTGTCAGAACTTCCTCCATGCTGGCATAATCGTTGGGACCTTCTACCGACTTTATCCTGAACTTTCTGTATTCATTCGGTTTGGGCCTGCCGTCCTCATATACGACCATTGATCCTACAGACTCAAATCCGCTGATATTCGAAATATCATAGGCTTCCATGCGGTGTATGCCTGAAAGCCCCAGAATATCAGATATCTCCCGGACCGCACCCTCTGTCCTCTCGCGGTTCCGCTTTAACTTCTCAAGGTCCTGATCCAGCTTTATCTTTGCATTCTCCTCAGCCAGTGCGACCAGTTTTTTCTTAAATCCTTTCTGAGGTATGACAAGTTCTACCCCGGACCCCTTCTGGGTGCCCAACCACTCACATATCAGCTCCTCCTGTGCAGGATGATCGGGCAGCAGTATCTCCCTCGGAATAAAAAGTGCACCCGAATAGAACTGCATCAAAAATGCCGACAGTATATCCTCCGTACTGTCATCAGATGCATGATTCATGTAATAATGCTCTCTTCCGACGATCTTCCCGTCCCGGACAAAGAACATCTGTACAATGACCGATTCTTCATCCCCGGCAACGGCTATGACATCCCTGTTCTCTCCGCCCGTATCCGTTATCTTCTGCTTCTCGGACACTCTCCTGACGCTTTGGATCAGATCCCTGTATTCCATTGCCTTCTCGTAATTCAGATCCTCTGCGGCCGCATTCATCTTCTCGGTAAGATCGTTTACTACCTGTCTGTGATCTCCCGACAGAAAATCAAGAACCCCGGCAATGTTTTTGCCGTATTCTTCTCTGCTCACCAGTCCGTCACACGGCGCATCACACTGTCCCATATGATAATACAGACATTTCCGCTCATTTTTCCCTTCTTCGTTTTCAAGGATACCCAGTCTGCAGTTTCTGACCCTGTATGCCTTACGAAGAAGATCCGTTGTCTCTCTGACTGCTTCCGCCGAGGTAAAAGGTCCGAAATATCTTGCATTATCCTTAACAACCTTGCGACAGATGACTATCCTCGGAAAAGCATCCGCAACGGTCACCTTGATATACGGATATGTCTTGTCATCCTTGAGCATCGTGTTGTATTTGGGCTGGTTTTCCTTGATGAGGTTATTCTCAAGTACCAGGGCTTCCATCTCGGAATCCGTGACGATATACTCAAACCATGCTATATGCCTGACCATCTGTTGTATCTTCGCCGTCTTTTTCGTGCTTTCCCTGAAATAAGAGCGTACACGGTTTCTGAGTATCACGGCCTTTCCGACATATATGATCACATCATCGCGGTCGTGCATCAGATACACTCCGGGTTTCTTCGGCAGTTTGTTCAGTTCTTCCTCGATATCGAAATCCTTTTTATCCATAACTGTATAATACTACTTTTGCCGTATCCGTCTCAAGCAAAAGAACCCCCCGATCCCGCTTACGCGGAAAAGGAGGGTTCCCCTTTATAATAATGGATTTATTAAGGGCAAAATTTTCAGGCTTTTGTCTTGGGCCTGTTGTTTACGATCTCGAATACAACCGCTGCCAGAAGAACGACACCTTTAACGACCTTCTGCCAGTTCGGGTCTATACTCATGATCGACATACCGAGGTTTATAACACCGATAAGAGCTGCACCGACAACCATTCCAAATACACTTCCGGATCCGCCGTATGCACTGACACCACCGACGATACATGCCGAAATGGCATCCAGCTCGTAGTTCTGTCCCATGTAACCGTTTGATGTTGAAAGCTTGGCAAGGCTTGTCCATCCTGCGATAACCGACAGGAACTGCATATTGAGGTATGCAAAGAAGAGAACGAGCTTTGTGTCGATACCCGAAAGCCTTGTTGCCTCCATGTTACCGCCCATAGCGTAGAAGTAACGGCCAAGAACGGTCTTGCTGGCAATAAAATCATAAACGAGCAGAACAACTGCAACCCAGATCAGAACCGTGGGGATACCAAGAGCGATCTTATCAACTGCTCCGGCATACTTGATGGCAAACAGCATGATGACAGCACAGATGATCACACATCTGGTCACAAGTGCCGACATTGTCTCAGCCTCATAACCCTTCTTGATCTTTGTTGCTCTTGATCTTACCTGAAGGAATACAAATACTGCACAGCATATGATACCTATAGGAATGCAAAAAGCCTTGGGTACATGGCTGTTGAACAGCATCTTGAATCCTTCGATATCATTGATCGAGATCGATGAAGTCGATGATGCAACCGTAACGATCTTGGTACCGAGTCCGCGGAATGCAAGGAATCCGCCAAGTGTTGCGATCCAGGGCGGGATATTAAGGTAGGCGATAAGCCATCCGAGCACCGCACCTATGATACATCCGATGAGTACCATCGCTATCATTGCAACGGGAACCGAAACTCCCATATTTACAAGCATATAAGCGCCGATAGCATCTACAAGACAAACCGTAGCGCCGACCGAAAGGTCGATGTTTCCCTTTATGAGCATACACATGAACATACCGGTTGCAAGAATGAAAACGTATGCGTTCTGTGTGATAAGGGCTTCAAAATTCATTGCAGAAAGTATCTGTCCTTTTGTTGTGATCGCGAAGAAAATAACAACAAGGACCAGAATGATCTGCATAGTATGTTCTTTAAAAATCTTACCTACTTTTTCCATATCTTCATCCTTCCTTTGTTATTTCTTCTCTTTCTTTGATACTACATCAAAGATAACCGCTCCCAAAAGAACCAGTCCTTTTACCACCTTCTGAAGGTTGGCATCAACACCGCAGATCGACATACCCTGGTTGATGACACCCATAAGAAGAGCACCGATGATAACGCCGGGTACGGTTCCTATTCCACCGTATGCACTGGCACCACCGATAAAGCATGCACCGATCGCATCCATCTCATAACCCTGACCATATGTAGGCTGGGCACTGGCTGCTCTTGCGATGGTAAGTGTTCCGGCAAGTCCTGAGAGAAGTCCCATGAAGGAATATGCGAAGAAGTATACCTTCTTGACATTGACACCTGACAGCTGTGCAGCTTTCTTATTACCACCGACAGCGTACAGATCACGGCCGATCGTAGTCTTCTGTGTAACATAACCGAAAGCTATTACTACGAGAAGTACCCATACAAGTGATGTCGGAATTCCCTGATATGCCGCAAGCTTGTATGTAAGGTAAAATACCACCAGTGAAATGATGACCATCTTGACAACATCACCTGCAAGAGGCGGAGTCTCATATCCGCGCTTCTTGGTATTGATACGTCCTCTTATTGTCATTATCAGATAGATCGCAATTCCTGCAAGTCCTGCAAACATACATGTTGTATTAACCGGATTACCGAACAGATTCATGGTCGAGCCCGGAATATAACAGTCCGCGCCTCCTCCGAATGTGATAAGGAATCCGTCCATCTTCGAAAGGTTGAGTGCCTGGCCTCCAAGCACGACATTTGACAGACCTCTGAAGGCGTACATACCTGCCAGGGTTGCAATGAACGGAGGGACATTGACAAATGCGATCCAGAATCCCTGCCACATACCTATCGCAAGTCCTATGAGCATCATTATGATAAATGCAACTATAAAGTTTATCTTCTTATCAAGAACAACACCACCCACAGCTCCGACAAAACATACTACGGAACCTACTGCAAGGTCGATGTTACCACCTGTCAGTATACACAGCAGCATACCTGTTGCAAGAACGAAAACGTATGCATTCTGTGACAGGAGGTTATTGATATTCTGCGGCAAAAGTATTGCTTTGTTAGTCAGTATATAGAACAGGATGATAACAAGAACAAGAACGATCGCCATTGCGTATTTTTTAAGTACTGCCGATACATTAGTTTTTGACATCGTTACTCACCCCTTCCTGCTCTCATGATACAAGCCATGATGGATTCCTGGCTGGCTTCTTCCTGCTTGAGTTCACCTACGAACTTACCTTCATTCATGACATAGATCCTGTCACTCATACCGATCGTCTCCGGCAGCTCCGAAGATATCATAACTACGGATTTCCCTTCCTTGACAAGATCATTGATGATACAGTAGATCTCATACTTGGCACCGACATCGATACCACGGGTAGGTTCATCAAGAAGAAGTACGTCGGGCTCGGCGAACATCCATTTTGCAAGAAGCACCTTCTGCTGGTTACCACCCGAAAGATTACCTACGTTCTGCTCAACGGAAGGAGTCTTGGTCCTGAGCTTGTCCTTATATTCAACAGCTACCTGATACTCCTTATCCTTGTCTATGATGCTCTTTTCACTGACAGCATCAAGATTTGCAAGCGTGGTATTGATCTTGATAGGGTTATTAAGAACAAGTCCGTTACCCTTACGATCCTCTGTAACATATGCGATCTTATTTTTGATCGCTTCCTTGGCATTCTTGAGGTTAACACCTCTTCCGTTAAGGGCCATAACACCGGTAATACCCGTGCCATATGACTTACCGAATATGCTCATCGCAAGTTCGGTACGCCCTGCACCCATAAGACCGTAGATACCTACAACCTCACCTTTTCTTACATAGAATGAAACGTCATCCACAACCTTCTTCTCCGGATAAAGCGGATGGTATACGCTCCAGTTCTTGACCTCGAGCATGGTATCCCCGATCGTAACGTCATGTCTTTTCGGGAAACGGTCTGTGATCTCACGACCTACCATACCCTTGATTATTCTATCTTCTGAAATCTCCTGAGTAGCTTTATCAAGTGTTTCTATAGTCGATCCGTCACGTACTACCGTGATCTTGTCAGCTACATATGAAACCTCGTTAAGCTTATGAGATATGATGATCGAAGTTAACCCGTTCTCTTTCTTAAATCTGAGAAGCAGATCAAGAAGTGCTCTTGAATCCTTCTCATTAAGAGATGATGTGGGCTCGTCAAGGATCAGCAGTTTTGCATGCTTTGCAAGTGCCTTTGCTATCTCAACCAGCTGCTGTTTACCTGTACCAAGTTCCTTGACAAGAGTTCTGGAACTGTCAGACAGACCAACCATCTTGAGATACTTATCTGCCTCTCCGTATGTCTCGTTCCAGTCGATCGCTGCCGCCTTTCCTCTCTCATTTCCGAGGAACATATTCTCACCAATCGACATATACGGAATAAGAGCCAGCTCCTGATGTATTATAACGATACCTTTTTCTTCGGAATCTTTTATCTTGTTGAATTTACAAACCTCTCCGTTGTAAATTATATCCCCTTCGTACGTACCATACGGATATATACCGGACAGAACGTTCATAAGGGTTGATTTCCCGGCACCGTTCTCACCGACCAGTGCGTGGATCTCGCCTTCCTCAACCTGTAAATTAACATTATCCAGTGCCTTTACGCCGGGGAAGGTTTTGGTTATATTTTTCATTTCAAGAATAACTTTAGCCAAAATGTATCCCTCCTACTAAACCCATTATTATATGATGATACCTTACCTAATAAACAGGCGGGTTAAACCCGCCTGTCTATTATCCTAGATTGTCTGTAAGCTTATATTACTGGAGATCTGCCTCTGTGTAATAACCGCTGTCAAGAAGGATCTCTTTGTAGTTGTTGATATCAGCGAATACGGGCTCGCAAAGGAATGAAGGAACAACGCCCTTACCATTGTCGTATGTTGTAGTATCGTTAACTTCAACTTCTTCGCCCTTAAGGATCTGACCAACCATCTTAACAACCTGAGCTGCAAGTGTACGTGTATCCTTGAAGATTGACATTGACTGCTTACCATCGATCATGTTCTTAACGTTAGCTACGTCACAGTCCTGACCTGTAATGATGGGGTAGTTACCCTTGTAGTTTGCTGCAAGTGCGTTCTCAACACCAAGTGCTGTAGAGTCGTTTGAGCAAACGCAGATGTCAAGGTTTGTGCCATCAGCATAGTTTGAAGAAAGGATGTTCTCCATTCTTGACTGAGCGTTCTCTGTTGCCCATGAAGCTGTAGCAACCTGCTCGAAATCAACCTGACCGGACTTAACTTCGATCTTGCCGCTCTCGATGAAGGGCTTAAGAAGATCCATAGCACCATTGTAGAAGAACTTAGCGTTGTTGTCACCCGGGTCACCACCTGTGATCTCCATTGTGAAAGGTCCTTCAGCGTTGTTGAGATCAAGTGTGTCGATGATGTACTGGCCCTGCTTTGTACCTACCATGTAGTTATCAAATGTTGCATAGTAAGAAACTGCATCTGTTCCCATGATAAGACGGTCATAAGCGATAACAGGGATACCTGCTGCCTTAGCTGTCTCAAGAACTGTACCAAGTGACTCACCATCGATAGAAGCGATAACGAGTACTGTGCATCCGCCGTTGATCATGTTCTCGATCTGAGAAACCTGAGTCTGAACGTCGTTTGAAGCATACTGAAGATCTACTTCATAACCGGCTGCCTTAAGCTGCTCTTCCATGTTGGCACCATCCTGGTTCCATCTCTGAAGATCCTTTGTAGGCATTGCTACGCCAACCTTCTGGCCTGCTGCAACTTCTTCAGCTGCAGGTGCTGCTTCTTCAGCAGGTGCTGCTTCTTCAGCGGGTGCTGCTTCCTCTGTAGCTGCAGGTGCTGCGTCTGCTGCGGGTGCTGCGGGAGCTGCTCCGGCACAACCTACGAGAAGAGCTGTCATTGCTGTTGCAAGTAATACTGATAATACTTTTTTAGACATTTCTTGTCCTCCCTTGAAAATTTTTGGGGCGACACCATGTCACCCGACAGTAAACACAATAACACCTCACTATCTAGAAAGACTTGTTTATTTCTTCAAAATTTTACACTTCGGTCTCCGAAAAAAACAAAACTAGCACAATCTTGTTACAGGTCCTGCAAGATTGTGCTAGCCGCATGTTAAGCACCTTTATTCATTGTACGTTAAGGTATATCTCGTTTTTCTGGTGATATTTACCCGTTATAACCTCGTCCATGTTCCACTTTGTAACGGCTATCGGCACCAGTTTTTCGTATGGTACATCATATGTTCCGTCGTTAAAGGTATCCTTCAGTCCCAACGGCACGCCGTTTGCCATGTCAACGGCCCTCTCGGCAGCTTTTATAGCAAGTTTTTCAACCGGTTTGTATACTGTCATATACTGGGTTCCTTCAACGATCCTCTGGCATGCCTCAAGGTCGGCATCCTGTCCGACTACGCAAACCTTTCCGCCCAGTCTGTGTTCTATAAGTGCCCTTATGGCATGTGCCGCCAGGTTATCATTTCCGCACATTATCGCATCGGGCTTTCTTCCTGTTTTGAGATATTCATCCGTTACCGTAAAACCGTTCTCAGCCACCCATCCGTTTGAAAACTCGGCATAGTCGATCTTGATCTTCGTAGTTGAAAGTATCCTTTCAAATCCTTCCTGAACCATCTGTACATTATAGTCTGTCGGAGATCCCTTGACCTGGATTATCGTCCCTTCATTTCCTATATACTGTTTGATGTATTCGGCCATCAGCTCCCCGACCTTTTCATTATCCACGGACAGATACAGATCCACATTGGCATTTCTTATCGGACGGTCATATGCTATAACCTTTATGCCCTCCTTTTTGGCAGCTGCGATCGTGTCTCTTAACGCTATGTCGTCGATCGCTATCACTACAATGACATCCATCTGTTTGTCTATAAAGTAGTTTATCTGCTTGATCTGCTCCTCAACAACACCGTTTGCATTCTGAACGTTTACCTCTGCTCCGAGTTCCTGTGCCTTGCTGACAAACAGATCGCGTTCCCTCGACCACCTTTCAATGAGCAGAGAGTCGATGGACAATCCTATCTGTATCTTGTCATCTTCCGGTGAGGGGCTCTGCTCGTTTTTGGTATCTGCAGTGTTACAGCCCGAAAAAGCCGTCATTAACATTATTGCAGCCAGAATGGCAACGATCTTCCTATAATCCACTTCCTGCTCTCTCCTTGTACTCTGTCGGGGTCATACCCGTTGATTTTTTGAATATCCTTGAAAAATAATTCGGATCGGAGTAGCCGCATTCACTTCCCACTTCCTTGATGCTCTTGGCAGGATCCTTCAGCATTTCCTTTGCACGGTCAACTCTCCTCCTTGTAAGGTATTCAATAAAGCCTTCATTGGTCTCTTCCTTAAAAAGCTTGCTGAAATAATATGAACTGATATTCAGTTTTTCCGATATTTCATTAAGCGATATATCCGTTCCGTAGTTATTCTCAATATATTCAAGGGCCTGCTTGACCAGATAGTGCGTATGATCCGAACTGCCCGTAGTCATGTTGGCTACGGCATTCTTCATCTTTTCTACGAACCACGATCTGATACTTTCCATGGAATCCATATTTATCAGATCCGACAGGTAATCCTTACGGCTCTCGAACTCATACAGATGTCCGCCGCTTCTGTACATCTCTCTTTCCGCTCTGAGGACAAATTCCAGTGCTTTCAGTTTTATGCTCATAACATCCTGTGAGTATTTTTCACTCATCCAGTCAAAAAATGCATTGGAACTCAGCAGGCAGCCGTCAACATCCCCATCTTCAAGTTTATCGAATATCTCATTTTCCAGGTTTGCGGGATAGCTCTCCTCATATGATACCGCTATCGGGAGGTCATCAACATGAGCAACACTTCCCTTTGTCGCATACAGGGCTTTTGCCGCCTCCTCATATGATTCGTAACAGTTCTTTAATCTTTTTATCCCGCCTATCCCTATCCTGTACTGTATATCCGTTGCATTACGCATCTGCCGGACCGCAACACGTGATCTTTCGATAAGATCGGTCCTCTCGTTATAGTCCATAGACATATCACTTCGCGGAACAAATACGGGGATCCTGTTTGAACTGATCGATCCGACTACCGCATCGGGGAATGTATCCTTTATGATATCCCTGACCTTCGCATAATAAACCGTCTGTGCCCTTACCGCCGATCCGACGGCATTTGTCAGATAGTTGCCCTTCTGGATCTCACCGAACATGACGGCAACCATATATCCGTACTCCTTGTCGATACTCAGAAGATTTCTGTAGTTTTCTATATCCTCTTCAAAAGGTTCCTGAATGATTATACTCGAGATAAACCCGTTCTCTATTATGGGAACAACGGTCTCAAGCTTTTCCTTGGTCTGAAGATCCTGTCTTCTCTTTTCCCTCCGCAGATCTAGTTCTTCGATCACACGGTCGATAACGGATACAATGGATTTCTGGTTATATGGCTTGTTCAGATAATCTATGACTCCGAGATTGATCGCTTCCTTGGCATAATCAAACTTGTCATATGCTGTCAGCACGACAAATATGACCGAAGGCAACATCCCTCTGATCTCTTTCATGGCCTCAATGCCGTTTATTCCGGGCATCTGAATGTCCATAAAGATCACATCCGGTCTGAATCTTTCGGCAACTTCTATGGCCATCCTTCCGGATTTGGCACTTTCTATCTCAAACTGCCCTTCAAAGTTCTTGTTGATTATCATCGACAACGAATTGATAACTATTCCTTCGTCGTCCGCCAGCATGATTCGGTACATTTTATTTCCTCTGTTTCCTGTATATTTGGTGTGCTGTATGTATTGCTATACATGAAGCGGAACTTTTATTATAAATTCGGTACCCTTGTTTACACCTTCACAGTATATCTCCATCACATCACTTCTGCCGGTAAATATCTGAAGTCTTTCTATAACATTCTGAAGACCTATACCATTGGATGCCGTATGCTCGGGTGAAGTCTCTCCAATGGCTTCTCCCGAAAGTATCCTGTCTATCTGCTCGCGGCTCATCCCCACGCCGTTATCCTTGATCGACAGAAATACATAACCGTTTTCCTTGTAAACTTTCAGATCGATATGTCCTTCCCAGTCTATACAGCTGATCCCGTAATTGACAGCATTCTCGACTATGGGCTGAAGGATCATGCTCGGTACTCTTATCTCCGTAACCTCTTCATCGACATCCTTGGAATAATGGATCTCTCCGGTAAATCTCACGTTCAGGATATAGACATATTTATCTACAAGAGCTACCTCCTCTGCAATAGAAGCATCATTGTCTATCTTCTTGATATTATATCTGAAGAAATCGGCCATGTTCTCTATAAACTCGGTCGTCTTGTCCGCGCCCTCCATCATGGCAAGCTGCTCTCCGGCATTTAACGTATTGAACAGGAAATGCGGATTGATCTGTGCCTGGAGTGATCTGAGCTGAACTTCCTTCATCCTGTTCTCCATAACAAGTTCATGCTCCTTTAGCATACTTTCACGAAGAACACTTTCCTTGATCTCGGCGATATATCTTTGTATGCTCTCAAGCATCTGTTTGAACGCCGCCGATACAACGCTTATCTCGTCACCGCCTTCGGTATCCCTTACCTCCACATCAAAATTACCTTCGGCAACTTCATTTGCCGCCTGTGACAGATCCTCAAGAGGAAGAGTCATGCTCTTGGTAACGAAGAATACGACGATCATATTAACGATCCCGATAAAGAACAGGATCATTATCGTTATGATCTCCATATATCTGAGGGATGACAGGAGAACACTGTAATCGGACGTGTTCTTCTTGAACTGTTTATTGTTCAGGGCATATATGCATTTCTGAAGATCCGAGCACATCTCCACCGTCTCTTCATATGATGCTTTATACTTTTCAACGTTACGTCCGCGCTTGGCAGTTATCGTTTCACCCGCGACTCTCAGATAGTTCTCGGACTGGTTATTGATATTTTCGAGCATCGCATAGACCGCGGTGCCGGAATTAGCAAGATCAAGAGACGACAGAACGTTTCTGTATTCCTGCTCTGCCTTATAGTAATCATTGAGGGCATTGGTTCCCTTACTCTCAAGATATTCCTTCATTGAATTCTGCAGGAATGTCAGATTTTCCGACAGATCGTTCAGACTGACGTTTGCCACGTATATCTCATCAACTCTCGCGATCATCGTATTTATGCTGATATACATGTAAATATTAACGGCAAGGATCAAAAGGATGGGGACGATAAAGGCTACGAGCATCTTGGTCCTTACCGAAGCGTTATTCCATTTTCTTCTGAACACTCCGGTCATCTCTCAGCCTCTCTGCTTGATTTTCTGTATATCATCTCATGCGCTTTTGTCTGGTCAACAACCTCTATACCAACCGGAAGATACGAATTGGTATAGCCCATATTGTTATATTCATAAAGCGACTGGATACATGATTTACCCATTTCATCGGTATCAACCGATATCGTGGAAAAAATGACCTGCTTGTCAACAGCTTCAAGGATCGTATCATTTGCAAAATATCCTACGATCTGTACCTGGCCTACAAGGTTATGATCTACCAGGGCCTGGTATGCGCATCGCGTATAAACACTGTTGACACACAGCATGATATCAGGAAGTTTTTCCTTTTCCAGGAATATGTTTCTTATCTGCTCCTCGGCAGAAAAAATATCTTCCGCATCTATCCTGGTGACTACCACCTGCGGCAGCTCCTCCTCCTGATGATGCTCAACCAGATAGTCTTCCATTCCCATCGTTATCAGATTGGACGCGCCCTCTGCCATATCCCCGTCAACAAGGATATCCACTGTATTCTCCCACAGATTTCCCGATCCCACGATATTTTCAACCTGAAGGGCATACATCTGTCCGAGCTCATAATAATTGAGTCCGACATAGCACTGTCTCTTGGATGCTTCCACATCATTCTGCAGAACGACAACTCCGATCCCGGCATCAACCGCCTTGTCTATAAGCTTTCTTACAGACTCTGTGGAACCTCCCGAATACACTATCCCGTCCATGCCGGAATTAACGGCTATACGCAAAAGTTCCTCGGCTGAATAGTCACCTCCGAGATCCTCGCCTATATCCTCAAGATATGCGTTATATTCTCTTGCCTGTTCGTTTGCTGCCTCAAATACTTCACGGGAAAAATCGCTCTCATAGTCTTCGGTGATGAACGCATAGTGCTTGTCATAGCTTACAGTCTGTTCCTTTTCGATATCCTGCATCGTCCTTGTGATAAACCTGAAAATGATACCCGTAACGACTGCCGCGATGATCATGATCACCGCACCGACTATGATAAAAGCGTATGAACTGTTTGAGTACTTTTTATCCTGTTTGTTATCTGTATCCTTCATATGACATTTACATTCATCACATTACAAAAGAGCCCGTTCGCATCAGGACCCGGGCTCCTTTATCTGTATGTTCATACCGTGGCATCAAATACCGTTCCTTTTTCCTCATCGGAAGAAACATCCGAAACCTCATCATTTTCGTCTTCCGCATCATTGTCTTCAGCCTTATCCTCTTCCGGATACTTTGTTCGGAATATCTCCATGAACTGTTTTCCGGTAATACTCTCTTTTTCAAGAAGGTATTCGGCCAGCCTGTCCAGAAGATCCCTGTTTTCTCCGAGAAGTCTTTTGGCCTCGGTGTAAGCCTCGGACAATATCCTCATGACTTCCTCGTCAACGCCCGCTGCCGTTTCATCAGCACATTCCATGACCATACGCCCGCTTAAGTATCTGTCCTCCACGCTTTCAAGCTTGATCAGACCGAACTTTTCCGACATACCGAATCTCGTGACCATGGATCTGGCCAGTGATGTGGCCTTTTCTATATCATTGCTTGCACCGTTTGTGATCGAATTGAATACCATCTCCTCGGCAGCTCTGCCGGCAAGCGCGGTAACGATCTGCTCATACAGCTCATCCCTGGATTCAAGATGCTTCTCTTCCTCGGGAACATACCATGCATAACCGAGAGCTCCCATGGTCCTCGGAACTATCGTGATCTTCTGTATAGGATCCGTATTCTTCTGAAGAGCCGAGGCAAGAGCATGTCCGATCTCATGATACGCGACTATCCTTCTCTCCTTCTTGGTCATGACACGGTCCTTCTTTTCCTTACCCATCATGACAACTTCGATAGCCTCGAGCAGATCCTTCTGATTGACTGCTTCCCTTTTACTCTTGACAGCATTGATAGCTGCTTCATTTACCATATTGGCAAGATCCGATCCTACGGCTCCTGCTGTTGCAAGTGCGATCTCGTCAAAATCAACCGAATCATCAAGAAGTACATCCTTGGAATGAACCTTGAGCGTTTCCTTACGTCCCTTCAGGTCAGGCTTGTCCACAATGATCCTTCTGTCAAATCTTCCGGGACGAAGAAGGGCTTTATCAAGTATTTCCGGTCTGTTGGTAGCTGCCAGTATCATGATACCCTTGGCACTGTCAAAACCGTCCATCTCCGACAGAAGCTGGTTAAGTGTCTGTTCGCGTTCATCGTTCCCGCCGCCGTAGCGTGAGTCTCTTGATTTTCCTATGGCATCGATCTCGTCGATGAATATGATACACGGTGCATTCTTCTGGGCATCCTTAAACAGATCACGCACTCTTGATGCTCCGACACCGACATACATTTCCACAAAATCCGATCCCGCAAGAGAGAAGAAAGGAACATGCGCCTCACCCGCAACCGCTCTTGCAAGCAGTGTCTTACCTGTTCCGGGAGGGCCTACGAGAAGTGCACCCTTCGGAAGCTTGGCGCCGATCTTGACATATTTGCCGGGATTATGAAGGAAATCAACAACTTCCTGCAGAGACTCCTTTGCCTCATCCTGGCCCGCAACGTCCTTGAACGTTACCCCTGTATCCTTCTGGACATACATTTTGGCATTGCTGCGGCCGACACCCATGATGCCGCCACCGCCCATCCTTCTCATGAAGAAACTGATGATCAGCCAGAAGATCAGTATCGGAAGGATATACGAAAGGATAAAGGACAGGATCATCGTCGATGAATCCGATTCCTTCTGTTCAAACTTAACTCCTGATTTAAGAAGCCTGTCGGGAAGCGAAGCATCATAAACGGGGATCGTGTAGTATTTTACGGGAACGTAAGCATTCTCCTGTCCCTTGGGGATAATGGTGATCTCATCCGTTCCTATGACAACGCTGTCAACCTCTCCCTTTTCAACCTTCTCAATGAAAGCATCATATGTTATCTTCTGATTGGTCGCACTCGAAAACATCGTCCTCATATATGAGAGCATTACAAAGAGCACGATCGAAACAACTATGATGATAAGCAGCGTCTGCTGGTTATGTTTTTTGTTCTTATTGTTATTGCCCTGGTTATTATCCTGATTTTCCATAAACCATACTCCTCAATACGTGTTGGTTTATTATAATTTATAAGTATGTGTAAAATCAACAAAAAGACTAATCCCACAGATATTTGGGATAAACGCCCTGTGCCTTTAAGTCGGCGATCCTTTCCCTGACATATTCCTTGTCTTCCTTATAGGTAACACCGAACCATCTGTCGGACGACTCTAAAACGGTAACTGTTGCCTTTCCCGATTTGATCATCCCGTCTACGACAAAAGGAAGATAACACTCGGCTTTCGCGATGTTCTTCGGGAGGTCCTCCTTGTAGAATCTCGTGAATTCCCTGTCAAGCTCTTCGAGAAAATCGGCCGTAAAGCCCCACATGTTCATGCTTGTAATGCTTTCTTCGGATATGGATATATAATCCTTATCATTTTCGGTATATGCCGCCCCGTCATCGGTTTTGATGATACTGGTACGCTCGATTATATCAACGAGATGTCCGTTTTCATCAACATCACATATGCCCCGGCTGACCGATCCGTTCTCGGTCAGGGTGTTTCCGAGTTTGTACCCGACCATGCAGTAATTAGCTTCCGTATCCCTGACCTTTTCAAGATGATCGTATATCTTCTCAAAACTTTCACGTCCGTAGAAATCATCGGCATTGATCACGGCAAAGGGACCGTTAACAACATTCCGTATGCTCCTGACGGCATGTGCGGTCCCGTATGGTTTGGTCCTCTCCGGGTATAACTGTTCTCCCTCGGGGATATCAGTCAGTTCCTGGAATACATACTCTACCTCCATATGTCCGGAGACTGCATTACCTATCGCTTCCTTAAACAGCTCATGGTTTTCCTTCTTGATTATGAATATGACCTTCTCAAAACCCGCGCGGTGTGCATCATATATGGAAAAATCGATTATCTTGTCATTCTCATCGGAAACGGTGTCGATCTGTTTCAATCCCCCGTATCTGCTGCCCATACCCGCTGCCATGATGACAAGGACCGGCTTATCTTTTTTTCTTGTTACGGTCCTGACCGGATTACTCGTAACCTCGACCCCGAGTCGTTTGAACGTACGTATATCGGCAGGTGAAAGCATTACGGAAGTATGCGCCTGCAATCCCTTAAGTTTCGGTATCTGCGAAAGTGCTACCTTGGCATTTTTATCGGATATGGACGCGATGGAAAGCGCTATCAGTACTTCATCCGTATGAAGTCTCGGGTTCTTTCCTCCGAGGAATTTAACCTTCAGCTCCGCTATAGGCTCTATTGCCTCGGGCGATATGAGATGAGTATCATGATCGATTCCTCCGAGATATTTTAATGCGTTCAGAAGAAGCGCTGCAGATGCCCCGAGAAGATCGGTAGTCTTACTGGTGATCACTTCACCGCTTTCAAGTTCTATTGCCGCAGTCGGAACTCCGAGTTTATCGGCCCGGGCATTTGCAGCTACCGTGACCTTTCTGTCATCCGTGGATATTCCGGCCTGTTTCATGAGGAATTCTATCTTCAATACTTCGCTCTCATTGGCCTTTTCCTCTACGACCCTGCCGAGCGTTGCATAATATCTTCTGATGATCTCCTGCTTGGATGCCTCGCAGCAAACCTCATCATCGATTATACAGTTTCCGACCATGTTCACTCCCATATCCGTCGGAGACTTGTACGGGCTTTCCCCGTATATCTCTTCAAACATGGAATTCAGGACCGGGAATATCTCGATATCCCTGTTGTAGTTTACGGTTGTGACCCCGTATGCCTCGAGATGGAACGGATCTATCATGTTCACATCATCAAGATCCGCCGTTGCTGCCTCATAGGCCAGATTGATCGGATGCTTGAGCGGTATGTTCCAGATGGGAAATGTCTCAAACTTTGCATAACCCGCCTTTATTCCCAGCTTGTTCTCATGATACAGCTGTGACAGACATGTGGCCATCTTGCCGCTTCCGGGACCCGGCGCCGTAACTACCACCAGAGGCCTTGTCGTCTTTATATAATCATTCTTACCGAATCCTTCATCACTCATAATATATGAAATGTTGGAAGGATAACCTTCTATAAAATAGTGCATGTAGACATTGATCTTTCTTTTCTCCATGCGTTCCTTGAACTTCTTGGCGGTCTCCTGTCCGGTAAAATGAGTAACAACAACAGAAGAGACATACAGACCCTTGTCCTCAAACAGCTGCTTCAGCCTCAGTACATCTTCATCATATGTGATCCCTATATCACCCCTGATCTTTTTGCGGTCTATATCCATTGCCGAAATAACTATAACGATCTCCGCCTGATCAGACAGCTGCATTAGCATTCTGAGCTTACTGTCCGGTTCAAAACCCGGGAGGACTCTGGATGCATGATAATCATCATACAGTTTTCCGCCGAACTCCAGATAAAGTTTATCGCCAAACTCGCCTATCCTTTCCCTGATATGTTCCGACTGCATTTTCAGATATTTGTCATTATCAAATCCGATCTTCATAATCTCTCCTGTTTTATTAATTTATGTTGTGTGAATTGTCTCTGAAAGCATACTTAACAATCATATAACAAACCCCGACACTGTACAAGAATTCACTCACATTCTCTTATCTTTTTACGCAGAGGCAGAACCATATTGGGTGCGACTGATAATGCGTCGATCCCCAGATCTATATAATCCTGTGTATGTTCAAGATCCGCGGCCGCCTCTCCGCATATATCCACCGGTATTCCCGCATCATGTGCATTCTTTGTGGCAATCTCGATCATCTTGAATACTGCCGGATGCATTTTGTTAAAATAAGTTTCCAGTTTGGGATTCTGGCGGTCAATGGCAAGAGTGTACTGTGTCAGATCATTGGTACCTATACTGAAAAAATCAACTTCCCGGGCAAGAACGTCGCTTATCATCACAGCCGCAGGTGTTTCTATCATTATCCCCAGTCTTATATCGGGGCTGTATTCTGTCCCTTCTTCATCAAGTTCCTTCTTTACTTCATTGATGATATTTTTTATGCTGTGTACTTCATCAACGGAAATAATAAGAGGGAAAAGTATATCAAGATTTCCATATACGGAAGCACGATAAAGTGCCCGAAGCTGTGTCTTGAATATACCGGGTTGCGCCAGGCTTACCCTTATCGCCCTGTATCCGAGCGCGGGGTTGTCCTCCTTCTCCGGGCGAAAATATGGGGCCTGTTTATCGGTTCCCAGGTCGAGTGTTCTGATGACGACCTTTCTTCCGCGCATCTTTTCAAGCACTTCCTTATATGTATTGAACTGATCTTCTTCAGATGGATAAGTATTGGCATCGATATAGACGAATTCGCTGCGGAACAGGCCTATCCCTCCGGCATCATATGCCAGCGCCGTCTCAACTCCTTCCGCGCTTCCTATGTTGGCATAGACATTTATATATGAACCGCTCTTTGTAACGTTGTTCTTACCTTTAAGAAGCAGAAGCATTTTCTGTTGTTCATCGAACTCCTTCTGCTTTTTCTTCATCTTTTCAAGACATCTTTTATCGGGATCGATTATCAGTTCTCCCTTTATTCCGTCCAGTATCGCACACCTTCCGTCATATATCGACAACATGACCTGTCCCAGTCCCACTACAGACGGGATCCCCATGGTTCCGGCAAGGATAGATGCGTGACTTACCGGCGATCCGAACATAGTTGCAAGCGCCAGGACATTATCCCTGTTAAACTGTACGATATCTCCCGCATTAAAATCGTCTGATACGAGGATACAGGGTTCTCCGGGCTGGATCGTTTCAACCTCGGAATTACACAGTATCCTGAGCAGTCTTTCCGACACATCCCTGACATCCGCAACATGGCTTTGCATATATTTGTCTTCTATTGTCGTGAACAGTCTGGAGAATTCATCCGATGCAAGGGCGACCGCATATGCCGCACTGTGATCCGATCCTTTTATCTGTCCTTCAACAAAATCGATATACTGTGCATCTTCAAGAAGCATCTCCTGGGCAACAAATATGGATGCGTTCATTTCCCCCAGGTATGTCACTGTGGATTCGTAGAGATCTTCAAGCTGTGCTATCGCCTTCCTGCGGGCATCATGAAACAGGGCGACCTCCGCCTCGGTATCTTCAACATTCGCTCTTGATATATGCTTATCGGGATGCATATATACAAAAAGCCTGCCTATAGCGATACCTGTAACCACCTTGGTTCCTTTCAGAACTAACATGCCCATCCTCCGTAATATAAGACTATCAATTGGCCCATATTTTGTAGTATAATACTTTTTGTTCAATAAATATAGGGTTTTTGATACTTACGAGGATGCGGATATGCCCGATCATAAAAAGACGTTTACAACTCTGATCATCTCAACCTTTTTAACGGTTGTTCTGATCGTTATACCCCAAATACCCGGGATCGGACAGATTCTGCTCTATGTTCTTCAGGTCATAATCACCCTGTCGGTAATGTTTATTAACCGTAGTATTTTTGCAGACGGTTTATCATCGCTCATCCGCAGGAGGCCAGGTACGGATACTCTTGCGTGCCTCGGCTCGATCATTTCATTCCTGTACAGCGCGGTCATGTACATGATAAATATCATCTACTACAAGGGCTCAACTGAGTATGTAGGAGAATCGGATCTTTATTTTGCATTTTCTGCCGTCATACTTACGCTTGCGCTTGTCGGCAAATATCTCGAAGCACTTGCAAAGGGCAGATCATCAGACGCGATCAGCGATCTTATCGATATGTCACCCAAGACCGCCACGGTCCTTGTTAACGGGCAGGAAAAAGAGATACCTGCGGAATCTGTCAGGGTCGGTGATATATTCATATTAAAACCCGGCATGAGCGTCCCTGTGGACGGTATCATCGAATCCGGAACAAGTGCCGTTAACGAATCGTCACTTACCGGTGAATCCATGCCTGTAGACAAAACACCCGGTATGACCGTTGCCGCATCTACCATAAACATGTCCGGATATCTGACATGCCGCGCTACAGAAGTCGGTGCCGATACAGCATTTTCAAAAATAGTAAAAATGGTGTCTGATTCCGCCTCAGAACGCGCTCCCATTGCAAAAGCCGCGGATAAGATATCGTTAATATTCGTTCCTGCCGTCATAGCGGTCTCAGTTATCACATTTGCAGTCTGGATGTTAACCGGTATGGGAGTCGGATTTGCAATCTCACGAGCTGTCAGTGTTCTGATAATCAGTTGCCCGGCAGCACTCGCTCTTGCGGCTCCGATCGCCATGATCACCGGAAGCACCGTTGGCGCAAGACACGGTATATTGTACAAGACTTCGGAGGGACTTGAAAACACAGGCAGAACACAGATAGTTGTTGTTGATAAGACCGGAACCCTTACCACAGGCAGTCCGAAAGTGACCGATATAATCAGTACCCGGAACGATATCGAACACAGAGATCTTCTGCTGTCCATAGCATATGCCCTTGAATCCAAAAGTGAACATCCCCTTGCAAAAGCCATATGTTCATTCGCCGAAAGACGGTTTGTTCCGGTGATGGAAACCACGCGCTTTGAAGCTATACCCGGTAAAGGTATCAAGGCCGGACTTGTCATAGGCGGAACTGAACATACCGTCTACGCAGGCAGTGAAGCTTTTATAGGTGAGTCTCTTCTGGGCGGGGAGGGGGAATTTGACAACGATTTTACACCCCGTATCAACAGGCTTGTTGCCGAAGGCAAAATGCCGACATTATTCGCATCCGAATCGGGCATGCTCGGAGTGATCGCAGTAGCCGACGAAGTCAAGGAAGGCAGCGCCGAAGCAATAGAAGCTCTCCACAGGGAAGATATACATGTATGTATGGTGACCGGTGACAGACTTGCAACTTCCGAAGCCGTCGGCGCCCAGGTAGGTATTGATCCCAATGAGGTCATTTCCGAAGTACTTCCCGGTGAAAAAGCTGATATAGTCGGGAAGCTCAAAGAGACCGGTAAGGTTACCATGATCGGTGACGGCATCAATGATGCACCCGCCCTTATGAGTGCGGATGCCGGTATCGCGATCGGCGCCGGGACTGATGTCGCATTGGACGCCGCAGATGTTGTTCTTGTACGCGACAGTCTCATTACCGCAGTTGATGCCATAAGATTATCCAGGGACACCCTCCGGATCATACACCAGAATCTGTTCTGGGCCTTCTTCTATAACATAGTCGGTATACCGTTTGCTGCTGGCTGTTTTTACAAAGCTTTCGGCTGGCTGCTAAATCCCACGTTCTGTGCCGTGGCAATGACCCTTTCGGGTATCTTTGTCATGGTCAACTCACTTCGTCTGTTCATGTTCAGGACATCTGAGATCCTTCCATACGATGAAAATGATGAAAATGAAGAAGATATGATATAATACCTTTATGGAATTCTTAAGATCGATCAAGAGCTTCTTTCGAAGGGCCGGAAGAAAACTCATCAGGAAGCTCGGGCGAAAAAAACTGATCGTTATCACAGCAGCCACTGTCATAGGCGGCGCAGCACTTGCGGCTGCCATAGTTTTTGTGCTAAAAAGCAATTCCGCAAACGATAATGTCCCGGCAGATTCCGGACTTGATATAACCATATCAAGCGATGAAACCGTAACAACTGAAGATCCTGATACAGAACCCGTTATAGAAACCGCCTCCGCAGACACCAAGGTTGAAAGCACGGAGGAAACGACTATCCTCGTTGAAAAGGAAAATGCTCTTAAAGGATATCTTAACAGATGCGTATTTCTCGGGGATTCCAGAACCGTGGCTATGGTAAATTACGGCTTTATCAATGATGACGCTGCACTTGCCCAGATAGGAATATCTCATCCATCATTCAAGAATAACACTTTCATCAACAATGCCGGTAAGGAATATACGCTCAGATCATATCTTGCATCCCACCAGGCACCCGTCATATATATAGCTCTCGGTGTCAACGGCATCAACGATCCGAGTGAAGAACACTACGAGAGCACATTTATTGACCTGATAGATACCGTTACCGAACTTGCTCCCAATTCAAATATCGTACTGATGTCGATAGGACCTGTGGATGATAACGGGCCTTACAGGAACACCGTACAGAACGCATGGATCGACAAATACAATGAATTCCTGTTAAATACCGCCAGGGAAAAGCATATTTTCTTTCTTGATGAAGCACAGATGCTCAAGGGAGATAACGGACAGGTCAGGAGTGAATACAACGGAGGCGACGGACTTCACTATTCAGGCTCGGGTTGTGAAGCGATCCTTGATTATATAGTATCTCATCCGGTTCCCGGTATACCTGATGACGGCGAATATGTTGTTAAATACGTCAAACCCAATCCCAGAAATACAAAAGTCACCATGGATGACGGTTCGGGAATAGACGAGGCCAAGCTCAAAGAGATCATGAACATGATGGTTGACGCTACACCTACACCGACCGCAACGCCTACACCCGATTACGAGCAGGAAAGACTGGAAGAAGAACGTCGGGCTGAGGAAGAGCGTCGGCAGAGGGAGGAAGAAGAGGAAGAGGAAGAAGAGCGC
Organism: Lachnospiraceae bacterium; assembly: GCA_045117595.1. Lineage (GTDB taxonomy): Bacteria > Bacillota > Clostridia > Lachnospirales > Lachnospiraceae > UBA2868. The sequence continues at coordinate 12,738 of JBGUNV010000150.1, read as the reverse complement.
CGGCAGCGAGAAGCCGAAGAAGAGGCTCGTAAGCAAAAAGAGGCTGAGGAGGAAGAACGTAAGCGAAAAGAAGAAAGTAAGCCAGAAGAAACTCCAACCCCTGAGCCGACAGAGACGCCGACTCCTGAACCAACTGAAACTCCGACCCCAACTCCAACGTCTACTGAAGAACCTGAAGAGTCTAAAGAAACGGAAAAGACCGAGGAGCCCGAAAAAACTGATGAACCCGAAAAGACTGAAACTGAAGAACCGGAAAAAACCGAGGAGCCCGAAAAAACTGATGATGAGTGATCACTCACTCACATGCACTTCGATCGTATACCTGCAGTTCTCATGTTGAACTGTTATCACTGATGCACCCGGGGCAACGGGATATATTATCCCTTCTTCATCGACAGTACATACAGACTCATTTGATGATCTGAATGTTATCTCATGTAAACTGATATCACGTTCGGTGAATTCCTGCAGATCATAATCCCCGAATATAGCCATGGGCCTTACCTTCACCACGATCATCTCATTCACTTTTATATCATACCGCCTGCATACCGGATAGAATTCCCTGATCTCCATGTAATCATATTCACGCGGAAGTATCCGGATGTTTATGTTCCTGCGAAGTCCTTTGTACTCCACTGCAACAGTTGTCGATCCTTCTCTTGTCGGAATCAGCCTGTTGTCATCCGACAGGCGGAACATATCCTTATCATATTTTTCTATCCTGACATCAGCAGAATTGATCCGGCTCTTTCTTCTGTAACTGTTCATTGTATAGTAACTGATACTTACCGGATTATCGCTGACAGTAGTCAGATATGTAAGCTGATCCGTTATCAGCATTATCGGCTCATCAGACAGCAATGATTCATCAATATCTATCTTCTGTTTGAGGTTTTCATTTTTTTCATCCGAACGGTCGATGCTGTCCGTATAATCTATCCTGACAGGGACAAATCTCGTCGCCCAGACTCCCCAGGCTGATCTTCCCGATCCCGAATAGGCATATCCTACAAGTGCCTTGTCGGCAGGACCGATATGACCTTCAGCGTCACCTGACAGTCCGCAATTATGACAGCCGCATATCACCCCCGTATTCGATTCGGAAACACGGTCAAAATTGATCCCGTCATACGATTCGTAGTACAACAGGCAGCTGTCATCCCTAAACCTTCTGTTGGTCGTGAGCGCAAGGAACTTATTACTGTCTTCGAGATATACAACATCCCATGAATCCGAATCCTCGTAAGTATATCCGTCATCATCGGTATGATCGTGTCTGTTAACGCATACTCCCCCGAATTGGACCGCGGAGGGCCACATGGGATCTTCAAGATCTGCAAAATGTACACGGGTCGCTCTTACCCATTCAGTAGTCGAAAACGCATCCAGTGTACTGTATATGTACAGTCTGTCATCAACTATGACAAGACTCGGTTCTCCTACTCCCCAGCCTATATCCACTCCGTAATAATATACTACGGGAACAGGGGCAGAACCCCACCCGGATACACCCCACTTCTCATAAGGTCCGTCAGGCTTCCTTGATCTGGCTATAAAAACATTATTGCACAGTCCCTCTTCATTGACCGTGCCCGTATATGCCATATAGTAATAACCTTTATAATAAACAACATCGGGATCACAGACTGACTTCCTGTCCGCAGTTCCCGGAGTCGGCGACAGAACAACTTTTTCCTCTCCCCATGTCCTTCCACCGTCATCCGAGTGTCTGTATGTTATCCAGTCATATTCCTTACGGCTGTCACCGGGGGATGCAAACCATGCATCAGCGCTTCCGTCTTCGTTTATTATTATGGAAGGTCCGTATCTGTAATCAGGCCTTCCTCCGCCCCAGAGCGCAAAAACATCCCATCCGTCGCCGTCAAGACGGATTCTTACGTGCTTGTCGGTAAGCTCGTTGACCTCTTCTTCCTGCTCATCCTCGGATGTTCCTTCATTATCCTCCTGATCCGTTTCGGAATTTTCCTGTAAAATCCCTTCCCCGGTATTTTCCTGTGAACCGGCAATCTCCCTTACGGAATCGGAATCCGGACTGTCGGAACATGCCGACATACAAAATGCTGCAGCAATTATTACCGCAGCAATACTACGCATACATTTTTCTTTTATATATTTATTCATTTTCCCCATTTTTTTGTGATCTTTTCTAAAATCCCTTTCGTTCTCTTGCCTTTTCTATAAGTTCATTTGACTCAGAAAAGGCTTCTCTCAGATAATCCTCATGCCACTCTCTGCCTTCCTTTTCGGCCTTCTTGATCGCCTCCCAGGAAGCATGCTGTTCTTCCCTTGATGAATAGTTGACACCCGAGAAAACATGCGGATGTCTCCTTATCATCTTTTCCGATACCGTGTTCACAACGTCATCAAAAGTAAAGAACCCCTCTTCTTCCGCTATAACCGAATGGAACATGACCTGCAGCAGCAGATCTCCAAGTTCTTCCTTCAGATTTTCCGGATCGCCCGTTGCCTCAAGGATATTGATCCCGCTTATCACTTCTGCAGCCTCCTCTATACACTCAGGTTTCAGGCTCTCATGCGTCTGCTGCCTGTCCCACGGGCATCCGTCTTCAGCACGCAGTTTCTTTACTATATCATACAATCGTTTTGCATCTGACATGTTTTTCTCCTAAATCACACAGTCCGTTCAAATATGATAGACCTCGGTATATACCATTTTCCCCTTTACCGGGTCAGATCTCATAAGCGAAACTCTCTTTACCATCATATTAACGTCCGGGATCGTGATCTTGCCCGGTTTTCCGGATGATTTGCGCACGAGTGTTATATGCGGGGTAAACTTCTTATGATCATAATCAATACCCGCGTTGTCGAGTGCTTTTCTGATATCACCGGCGAGATTATTTATCCCCTGCCCTCCACGGGTTCCTATATGCAGAAGATCTCCGAAGTTCCCAAGTTCGGTAAAGCCCAGTTTGAAAGGTTTGAACTTAATACCGGACAGAGCCTCCTCCACCGGCTTGCTGTCCGGCATATCCCCGATAAAACACAATGTTACGTGCATGTTCTGAACGGGAGTGTAATTTCCCTTCACTCCATTCTGTTTCAGTGAATGTAAGATCTGTACCGCAGCCTTTTTCATTTCATCAGACAGTTCTATGGCAATAAACAAACGCATTTTCAACACCTCCGAAGCTATGTTACAGACTTATGCATTTCCAGGCAGTCAGAAGGCGTTCAACAGACCATGCCGCATTTGCCGGACTGGTTGATGGCAGACAGACCGCCGACCTGCCTGTTTCCTTCTCTGAGTACTTCTGATAATACTTATATGCCGTCCTGCCGTTCACATATATCTGCTTAATATCGGCATGGTCAAGTATCACACTCAGATCATTCGCGGATACATTTTTAATGCTGGAATCCGCTGAGCCGTTTATATCACATGAACCTATTACATCCCACAGTGCTATGTGATTTCTCAACAGAAACTTCTTCTTTTCCTCAACAGTATGCGGCGTATCTTCCCCGAACACAGCAGAAGTCACTTTCCAGAAACGATTCTGAGGATGACCGTAAAAGAAGCCCTCCTTGCGCGATTTCACCGAAGGAAAACTTCCCAGTATCAGTATTTTTGAATTCTCATTATATATTGGTGGTATCGGATGTTCAATCATAATCTTACAGATCAAATAAACTCATCTGCGGATACTTATCCGGCAGTTCCTGCATATAGCCAAAACATTCATCCGGGCTGCACATGATCCCATTTTCCATACAGATACTTCTAAACAACTTCTTCAGTTCTTTTGCGTTCGGACTCGGCAGTTCATACGCATTTCCATATCGCCTGATATACTGCTCCTTCAAGCCCGGAAAGTGCTTGTCGAGGGCTGCATAATAATACTCCCGGTCACCTTCCCGAAGTGTCAGGCCCATACCAAAATCCATAACACCTTTTACACCTGTCCTGACACATTCATTCAGGATCGCAGTGATGTTTTCTTCCGTATCATTGATGAACGGGAGGATGGGCGTCAGCCATACGATCGTCGGAATCCCTCTTTTCTGCATTTCTTCCAGCACCTCGATACGGCGTTTTGTATTACAGACGTTCGGTTCGAGTATCTCGCACAGATCGTCATCATAAGTTGTAAGGGTTACCTGTACTACGCATTTTGCAGACCGGTTGATCTCGTCAAGCAGATCAATGTCCCGCAGAATAAGATCTGATTTTGTCTGAACCGCTGCCCCGAAACCGTTCTCCAATATGATTTCCAGGCATTTTCGTGTCAGCTTCAGTTCTTTTTCACAATGCATATACGGATCTGACATGGCACCGGTACCGATCATGCATTTTTTCCTTTTGGATTTCAGTGCCTTTTCAAGCAGTTCGGGAGCATTCTGTTTAACTTCTATGTCCTCAAAAGGATGCGTAAACTGATAACACCTGCTTCGGCTGTCACAGTAAATACAGCCATGGCTACATCCCCGATATATGTTCATTCCATAGCGTCCGCCACTGCCTGTCAGGATCCCTTTCGCATCTACATAATGCATGGATTCAGCCTTTCCTTCCAGCCCGCGGATTCCAGCCACTGTACAGATTTCTTCAGGGCATCTATAGTCTTGGTTTCGAGGACGCACCTTGCGTTTCTGCTCTTCGCAAACCTTAATCTCTCTTCAAGATCTATCTCGCCGTCCCCCAGGGCCAGATGATTTTTCGGCGGATTTTCGGAACCGTCATGAATATGAAAATGAATTAAATGCTCCTGTTTATCCAGAATAAACGGAACATCCTTTTCTCCGACTGCCTTGGAATGCCCTATGTCCCAGGTCAGTCCGAAACAGGGACTATGAAGCAGATATTCGATCGCCTTTTTCTCATAGTCCCGAAATCCGTCAGTATTCTCAATAACAATCCTTATGTCACTGTCACCGATCCATTTCTCAACCTTTATGCAAAACTCTTTCATAAAGCTCATATATGTATCAAAATCCCGGTCATACATCTGTACTTTTCTGTCCGGCAGAGTAATATATATGCCATGATTCATGTGCATGTTGAGCGTCAGAGGCTGATTGTCATTACCATACCTGTCACGCAGGAATACCAGTTTCCGGGCAACCTCTACAGAACGTCTGACCGTTTCCAGATATGCATCTGTCACCAAACGGTTAAAATCAGAAATATTAAGGTTCTCATCCAGATGGATAGTATAATAGATGCCTGATTTTTCTGCCAGATCGATAAAATATTCCACCTGTTCCAGCCGATCCACCTGATACTCCGGGAAATTCATATTTAACTCGATAAAATCCAATCCCAGATTCCGGCAAAGGGCCACATTATCTTCCAATGAGTTGTTTTCAATAAGAGTCGGCATTCCAAACTGTATCATTCTTTTTATCACTCCATCATGTTTAATATATCAACAGGTTCCCTGATAATATCTGCAAAACTGCTGATAGCCCTGCTTAAATGCTTATTTCTGTGAACAAATATCTGTGAGTAGATCGGAAAATCCGCTCCTGTCCAGTCAAGTCGTTTCAGCATGCCGCATTTTACTTCCTTCTGCGCAGTCATATCCGGAATAAAGGCAACTCCGAGACCGTTTGATGCAAATTGCTTCAATATTTCCTTACTGCTCGTTTCGATCAGTATATGAGGCTCTATACCGCATCTTGATAAATCCGAAAGAAGCATATTCCTGAAACTGCAATCACCCCCTGTCAGAAGCAGGGGCCAATTTGCCAGATCATCTTCACTTATCCGATTTCCAGCGAGCGGATGATCCTTTGAAGCAAAAAACCCAAGAGTCTCGGCATTCTTATATAACATGGTCAGCCTGTCATCCTCAATATATGGATTCAGCGTATAAACCAGATCCAGCTCTCCCTTTTGTAACAGATCCGGAAACGTGTTGTGTGTAATAAACATAAGCCGCAATTCAATCCCGGGAAACATCTTTTTATATTTCATTAAAGCTTCGGGTATCCGGTCGTAGCATAGTGATTCCGAAACACCTATCTTTATTACGCCTGTCGGTTCCTCCTCATCCGTTATTTCCAGATGAATCTCCCGCTCCAGCTGAAGCATTTTCTCCGCATATTCTATAAGCCTCTCTCCCTGCGCAGTCAGAACGATCGTCTTTCCCAATCTGTCAAAAAGCCGGCAATCAAGTTCTTCCTCCAACTGTCTGATCTGCGTAGTTACAGTAGATTGTGCATATCCAAGGCTGTTTGCCGCATCTGAGAAACTGCCAAGTTCCGAGATTTTTAAAAAGGTCTTTAACTGTGTTATCGTCATAATAAATCCGATTCAATTTTTTTGAACGTTTTAATCGATCATTTCAATTTTTCAAATACATATTTTTGGGTTATTATACTTTCAACTCATGATAAAAGCAAGGAGTAAATACCTATGAATGAATTATGCAAGATCATCAAAAACACGGTAAAACCAAATTTTCTTAACATCCGTACATCAATACAGACTTATGACAGAAACGCGTTCTGTGTGGGAGCCCCCTGCTGGAGATGGGCTTACCACGCCCTTCATTCTGCAGATAAGTGGTTTATAAATCCTTTTGTATATGAAGAGCCGGATTTCCATGAGGATGGAATGGACAATCCGGATAACCCGACATCAGTAGTCCTGACTGATGAACAGCTTATTGATTATCTGGATATGATCGAGAAAAAGACTCTGGATTATCTCGATTCACTGACAGATGAGATGCTGTATGAGAAGCCTGAAAACTGTATCTACACCCGAATGGAACTGGTACTCAGACAATACCGCCATCTGTCCTTCCATACGGGAATGTTAAACGGGCAGACCGCTATAATTACAGGACAATTTCCTGTGTGGGTATCCGAAGTGGATAAATATGTTGATGACGGTATACTCTTCGGGCGCTACAGAAAAGGTCACAATACAGAAGATCCGACACTTACAAAATAGATTTTTCCTCCAAAATCCGCAGTGCTTCTTCATAGTCCTGTCCAAGGATTTCCTGCACCTTCTGAAAATCATATTTTTCATGCAATCCTGTCTGGATTTTCAGAAATTCCTTCTTTCCATGCTTCCTGATATACAGACACTGAGCCTTGGCGGCACCTGCTCCGTCATTGGACGTTACAAAGAATCCTTTTTCACAGGTTTCAAGTTCGCTGCACTCATAACATCCATCTATATTCTTCTCATTACAGCACTTTACATTCGGACATATTCTTCCTTCGGAACATGTGGCCAAAGAGCATGCATTGTACTCAGTCCTGCATCCCCCACACCATTCACCAAGGAAGCAATGGTTGCAGGATAATCCACATATAGCGACAGGATCAAGACCTTTTCTCGCGACCTTACACAGGCGGTTCTTTATGCGCTGCATTGCTTCAATATGCATGATCCAGTGACGTGAAAAAGGCATCTGAATCAATCCTTTAACATCTTTGCCGCACCAGTAATCTATCAGCCAGAAAGCATTTTCATCCTCGCTGACGCATTCACTTTTCACAAGCTTCTTTTTCGTTTCTTCCGTAAACTTCCGTTTCAGCTCTTTGTACTGCAACTGCGAAAGGATCCGGTCGCTTGATTCTTTTACGGCCTTTGCATAAAGGTAGAGTCCCTGCACATTCAGTTTCTTAGAAAATTCAGCGATTTCTTCACCCTCAAGTTCATTTCCGGTCGTAATGATCGGAGAAGCGATCGTGCTCAGATGATCATCCCGAAACAGTATCTGCTCATCTCCTGCGATCATCTCATGTGCCACGATATCCTCTATCCGGAAAATATGCCAAACGGAATAAGCAAGTGTCTTACTGTGATATCCCTTTGCACCTGCGAATGGCAATTGATAAAAGGCCTTCAGAGGATACCCTTCTACAATCCATGTAATCTGTTGGAACAGTTCATTCCTGAATTCGAGCAGTTTTTCGATAGCTTCACCAAAGGTGGTTTCTTTTGACAGAAGTTTCTGTATTTTCTTATTCTTCTGTGACCAGTCCTCGTTCATAAGTTTATTCTCCAATCCGAACAAAATCCTATTATTATAATAAGAGAATATACATTACTAATAATGTTAATGTCAGCGAATAAGTGGTTTTGCCTATCCCCCTAACATCATTGTTCGCTATAAGTACATAATAAATTCCATTATTTTTGCCGTTATATTCCCTTCAAAAATGCCTATAAATCCCGTAAATACGCTATTCTCGCGCCAGCAAGCAGACAGTCTCAACATGAACTGTATGCGGGAACATATCGACACACCTGATACGTCTCAAAGAATATCCGCGTTCTGTCAGATACTTTACATCCCTTGCCAATGTTGCGCTGTCACAGCTGACATATACTATCCTGTCAGGTGCCACAGAGCAGATCGCATCAAGCGCCGCTTCGTCCATCCCCTTGCGGGGAGGGTCGAGAACTATCACATCCGCTTTGATCTCATCCTTATGTGCTGGCAAATATTCTTCCGCAGCCGCACAGACAAAATCAACATTTTCAACACCGTTGATCTCTGCGTTCTTCCTTGCATCTTCTATAGCTTCCGGCACTATCTCAAGACCATGTACAAATCCTGCCCTGTCCGCCATACACAGTGATATGGTTCCTATTCCGCAGCAGATATCCCATACCTCCTCTGATCCGGAAAGATTTGCAAAATCTATCGCAACCGAATACAGTTTTTCAGTCTGAACAGGATTGACCTGGTAAAACGACAATGGCGATATCTCAAAACGTTTTCCCAGAAGAATATCGCTTATCGTGTCGCTACCCCATATTGTATGAAGTTCCCGCCCCATTATAACGTTCGTATTGTCATTATTGACAGACACGCATACAGACTCCACTCCCGTAACAGCGGACAGTTTTTGAACGAGCTGATACTGTCCCGGAAGGAATTCACCTGATGAAACTTTTTCCTTATGTCTGATAACAAGGCATACCATGATCCGGCCGGTCGAAAAGCCTTTTCTTATGAGCACATGGCGCACCACACCCTGTCCTGTTATCTCATCATATGGCTTTATTCCATGCTCTCTCATGTGCCCCAGTATCAAATCCAGGATCCGTGCATTTTCCTCGGGAGATATCATGCAATCGCTGCAGGGGATGATGCTGTGTGTCCTGCCGGCATAAAATCCGGCTACAACATTCCCTTCGCGATCCGTACCAACAGGATACTGAGCTTTGTTACGATATCTGCTCGGATCTTCCATTCCGATTATCTGTTCAAACATCCTTTCCAACTGATCGGAATGAATACCTCCGATCCTTATCAGATCGTTCTTTGCCTTATTTTCCTTAAACTTCAGCTGCGCCGTATATGAAAGTCCCATGATCTGGCAGCCTCCGCATCTTCTGTCAAGCGCACATAACGGCTCCGTCCGATCGGGCGAAGCCGTTATTATCTCTTCACATCTTGCGTATGCATAATTCTTCTTAACTTTGGTGATCCTTGCTTTTACAAAATCACCGCATACGGCATCCTTGACAAAAAGGATATAGTCTTCATACCGACCTATACCCTCTCCGTTTCTTCCTATATCATCTATTCGAACCGTCAGGATCTGATTTTTCCTGTATTCCATGATCTTGTTTCAAATACCTGTATCCTACCTGGATGTTTTGCGGATGTTCGAATCAACAAGTCTGTTGAATCCGAGCCAGCCATCTTCCGCAGTTGACGAAAATATTTCCTTCATAGTCTCCATCTTGGCATCCATATTATCAGCAAAATGAAGCGCCATTGCCTCCATAAGAGCCGGTTTCTTGGGAGATCCGAATTCATACTCTCCATGATGAGCCAGAATGCAGTGTGTTACTTCAGAATAAAGCTTTGCCGGAAATCCATCGATCGCATCCATCTTTTCCATCGCCATATGTGCGCCTATCACGATGTGTCCGAGAAGCTGTCCTTCATCCGTATAATCATTCAGAGGAAAATCCGACAGTTCTCTCGTTTTTCCGATATCATGAAGCATGGCAACGGTCAGCAGAAGGTCCCTGTTGAGCATCGGATATGCCTTGGAAAAATAATCACACATATTCGTTACCGAAAGAGTATGTTCGAGCAGCCCTCCGATAAACCCGTGATGTACGGCTTTGGCCGCTGAGCTCTTCTTAAATACGGATGCAAATGTCTCATCTCCGAAGAATGCATCCAGAAGCTGCTTAAGGTATGTGTTTGCTGTTCCGTCCACATATGCCTTCAGTTCATTCCACATTTCATCTATGTTTTTTTCGGAGACCGGAAGATAATCAGCCGGATCATACTCTCCCTCACTGCATTTCCTGACTCGTTTAACGTTCAGCTGGTTTGCTCCCTGAAAACTGTTGACAACAGCATTAACACATATGTAATCAAGAACATCAAATTCTTCTATGCCTGCCGAATTGGGGTCCCATATCATAGCATCAACACTTCCGGTCTTATCCGTAAGAACAAGCTTATAGTATGGTTTGCCTGTTTTGGTCACATCCGATTTTTTGGATCTTACAAGATAGATATCATTGATGTTTTCGCCTTCTCTGAAGTTTTCTATATATTTCATTTGAGTTCCTCCAATGTTACCTCATAGGTCATTTCCGTATATTCTTCAAGTCCCGGTCTCTCAAGTGTCACCATTACAACATCCTGCGGCTGGTATTTTAAGATGGCCTGTTTATAGTCCGTGAATGATCCGATATCGATCGTTCCCATCTTCACTATAACATCACCGTTTCTGATACCGACATTCATAGCAGGCGAATCTGAGATGACTTCCTTGACATAAGCTCCGAACGGCACATCCCTGTCCGCATTGGCCTCCGGTGTTACATCGGTTCCCTTGATCCCGAGTGTTGCGAGCATCTGTCCGTTTGATATCTTCTCTATGCTTTCCGATATATCCGATACCGAATACGCACGCAGCAGATTAGGCATATTCCCCGACATATCCTCATGACATATTATCCCGACAACACGACCGTTATAGTTTACAAGTACTCCGCTTGCCGCCGTACTCGCATAGATATCCGTCGAGATTATCCTGACATTGGAGTCTGCCTTATCGATCACAGCCGAGTTAGCTGTTATCTGTCCCATTCCGACAGATCCCGATTCACCGTACGGTGCTCCTACAGCTACAACCGGAACTCCGACCGCGGACGTGGCCAGGCTGCCAAACTGAGTCATCTCTATCTGTTCCGATGTCGTTTCCGAAATACGCTCGAGATCTATTGCTACGATGCACAGATCCACATTGCTGTCCGATTCCTTCACTCTCGCGGAATATGTCTCGCCGTCACAGAATGTGACTCTCACGTTCTTGGCGTTATGAAGTATATCCGAAGGAGATACTATGAGAAGTTCCTTTCCGTTATCTGCAATAATAAGACCCGTTGTGGAATTATTGTCCTCGTATGAATTATTGAACCAGTCCGTATTAGAGCTGACTCCCGAGACTGTAACAAGACTTTTCTGGGTGGCCTCGGCTATCGCCGAAACCTTACGCAGAAGAGATCTGTAATCATCAAGCTCCAGCTGTTTTTCAATAGTCTCAACTATATTGTTGACAACAACTTCTTTTTCCGTATCACCCTCAGAGGTTTCTGTATCTTCGGATTCCGGTTCCTCCGGCTTTGAATCATCAGACTTTGTTTCATCCGGTTTTGTTTCAGCAGGTTCTGTTTCTGCAGATGGTGCCTCCTCCGGTTTATCCTCCTGCTTCGGCTCTTCCGGTTTAACCTCATCCGGTTTCGTTGCAGTCTCATTTTCCGAAGTATTCGAACTTTCCCCCTCCTGTTCGGCCCCGTCACTGGTATTATCATGTTCAGGGATAACAAAAGGTTCAACCGGTTCTTCCTCCTGCGGAACCTCAGCTATCGGGAGCGAGACAGGTTTTGTTTCACTGGCCGGATACAGATATCCCTGTAATCTCGGATAACACAGTAAAAAGGCTGCGCAGGCACAAACGCCGAACAGCAGTCCCAGAAAGATCGTCAAAAAAATCTTCCTGAACAGTTTACGTTTATTTACCGGTGGTTTCTTGATCGTTTCCGTAATAAACTCATATTCATCAACGTTTTTTTCATTATCGCTCATTGATCTCTCCCGTTGACATACACTCAGGTTCGTAGTTCGATAATTGATTATACAAAAAAACCTGCAAAACCACAACTTTAAGCGCTCCCTTTCATTGCCTGATAACCCTTTTTCTGATATCATTATGAAGTTATGAACGATAAGAGCCTGTCAACACTTGAATACAACAGGATACTGGATATGCTCGCGGATCACACATCCACCGAGCCCGGACGACGTATGGCGCTTTCACTGCTGCCTTCGTCCGATATTTCCGATATCACGCTCAGACAGCAGAACACCGAAGATGCGGTAGGCCGGATACTGCGCGACGGTTCTGTTTCCTTTACTGCCAGAGTGAGTATGAAGGAATCGGTATCAAGACTACGCAAAGGCAGTACCCTGTCTGCTTCCGACCTGCTCGCACTTGCCCTTCTTCTTGAAAATACGCTACGGGTAAGATCATACGGGCAGACTGACGAGGAAAACAGGGACTCCCTGTCCGATCTTTTCTTCGTGCTCGCTCCTCTTTCGCCTTTATGCAGAGAGATACGAAGGTGCATTCTGTCCGAGGACGAGATCGCCGATGACGCCAGCAGCAGACTCCGTGACATACGCAGAAAAATGAAAAGTGTCAATGACAGGATCCATGCCCAACTGTCAAAAATGGTCAATGACA
>JBGUNV010000149.1:0-2403 GCA_045117595.1 Lachnospiraceae bacterium | reverse complement strand
TTGGATCGCCTCCCGTAATAGTGGCTTCACATCCCTGGCCATTTTCCTTAAAACCGAAAGAACAATTCACTTTTTGATTATAAGCTTCCCATTGTATAGTAATCCTGTTAGTGGGAACATAGGATGTTTGATCAATTAATAGGGTTTTGCCGATAATATCGACCTCATCACCATCCTCAAGATAAATGCCGTCAGAACCAATACTGTCAGAAGTGTACTCCTTGGCGCTTACCGCCACCGTCATACCCAACAGCATAATCATCACGAATGTCAATATGAAAACCCAGTTCCATGCTTTACTTCTATTTCTTTTCATCTCCAGGCCCTTTCATTTAAGCGACACAATTCTCTTTATACACATACAGATACATTTGAAATCAATATTCCCAGCATATTTATTTAAAAAAAGCTATAGATTATTTGCCAAAGTAAATTCTAGTAAGTGGTAGAATTTAAACTGGCAAATTCAATTGTAGAATTTAGTTTGGCAAACATGTTATACTTCCTATGCTGTATTCCGGTGTTTGGAGGTACAACATGCCTAACAACAAACATCTTGATTTATCCGGTCGTACAACGGTCGAAACGGAACTTGATAAAGGTTCCAATTTCAAACGTATCGCTTTAGCTCTCAACAAGGATCCATCCACTATCTCAAAAGAGGTTCGATCCCACTTGACCATCGAAAACGTTGGCGCCTTTCGTATGAAATACAATGCCTGCGTTCATCGCTTCAAGTGTCAGAAGAGCAAGATATGTTATCCGTGCAAGTCTCCTCGTAATTACAAACTTTGCAAGAGGTGTGGCTTGTGCAATGCTTTCTGCGAGGACTTCATTCCTTACGAGTGTCCTCGCCTTAAGAAGCCCCCATATGTGTGCAATGGCTGTAGATCCAGACCTGAATGCACTCTGAAAAAGCAGTTTTATCGTGCCGATATTGCACATGAAGCCTATCTCTCTTTGCGTTCCGATTCCCGTAGCGGCATATCTTTTTCCGAGGACGAGCTTCGCCACATCGACGAGATCGTATCCCCTCTTATCCAGCAGGGACAGTCTCCTCATCATATCTGCGTGACCAACCGTGATCGTCTCATGGTCAGCGAGCGCACCATCTATCGACTTGTCGATGCCGGTCTCATCTCTGCGAAAAACATCGATCTGCCACGCAAGGTGCGTTTCAGGGTTCGCAAGAAAAAGAAAGAACTTAAGGTCGATAAACGCTGCCGCACAGGAAGGACTTTTGATCTTTTTCAAAAGTATATGACGGAACATCCGGACATTCCTGTTACCCAAATGGACACTGTTGAGGGCAAAAAAGGCGAAAAGGTCCTTTTGACCATTCATTTCGTGAAGGCTGAATTCATGCTCGCTTTCCTGCGTGATTACAACGATTCCAAATCCGTCACGGATATCTTCAATGATATCGACAGACTCATTGGAAGGGATCATTTCTGTGAGATCTTCCAAGTTATCGTTACCGACAACGGAAGTGAGTTTTCAAACCCTGCAGCCATCGAATATGACTCGGAAAAGAACCTGCGCACCAGGATCTTTTACTGCGATCCACATGCGTCCTGGCAGAAAGGCTCTGTTGAACGTAATCACGAGTTTATACGCTGCTTCATCCCAAAAGGAAAGTCTTTCAAAAAATATTCTCAGGATGACATCAACCTTATGATGAATCACATAAACTCGTACAGCAGGGAAAGTCTGAACAACAAATCTCCCTACGAAATGTTTCGATTCTTCTACGGCTCTGAGATCCTCGATCTCCTTGGATGCCGTCTCATTCCTCCCCAGGATGTTACTCTGAATCGTTCCATTTTCAAGAAAGAAGGTGATTCCAAATGATCTACGACAAAAATTCTATCGACTACCAGGTCAATATCTGGGCTCTCCACGAGATGGAAGAAATCGTTCCCATGACCCTTTACGAACGCAAATGCATTCGTAAGTGGGTTCGCACCGGCCATGAGATTGAGTCAAATCCATGGGATTACACCGATTCTGATGGCTTGCCCCTGAACTACCTTCAGGCATTTCGCCTGAAGTACGGTTTTTCCAGCGGTCCCTGGGACTCCTGGAAAGGCCCGGAGCATCAACCATTATGGTGCGATGAGCTTAAATGCTTCATCCCTAAAAACGAACTCTAACTCATAGATAATCCACCGGGATACAGCGCATAATATCATACCCAATACCGCTGGAATTCACCTTGGCAAAAAAATCACTGATTTCCAGAGGTCCTTTTGTCATGCACAAATTTCCCTGCTACGCCGTCATTCTACTCCTTTTTTTTCGCTATTTCATCTATTTTCTTGCATTACTTTCCCTTTTTTACATCCTCCTTCTCTTTACCAAAGATTTACTATGACAAACTGGAATTAACTCTGACAAGTGACC
>JBGUNV010000148.1:0-11111 GCA_045117595.1 Lachnospiraceae bacterium | reverse complement strand
ACTTATGATTTTGTCCTTGATTTTCGCCATAACCGATAGCTATGGATATGACTATTTTTTCTCCCGGGTCAACGTCCGCAGACAGTTTCTTCTTATTATATATACCCGCCCAGCATGTATTCAGACCGAGGTCCTGGGCGAAGAGTACCAGCTTTTCTCCGTAGTACCCTACTTTCTCATCAAGATCCTTGATATCTTCTCTTCCGATACAGGCAATAACACTCGGAGCGGAATCAAGTCCTGCCGTCCGGTTGAGCAGTTTGTTATATGTCTTGCCGGCATCTTCGATATATTGCAGATGAAGACCACTTTCCAGGTTCAACTCCTCGATCTTCTCCCGGATCTTTTCCGCGGTCTCCTCTTCTATCCTGTATGGCTTATAATTTCTGACGGAATGTCTTGCTTTGATTGCTTCTCTCTCGGTCACTGGAACCCTCCTTACTATATGTTGACATCAAATGCTTTTATCCATTCTGCATAGTCCCTTCCTTTTTCTGATTTAAGATATCGGATTATTTTTTTATGCGTTCCCTCATATGCGCCCATATCATAATCCATATAATTCATATTAATGAGTTTACATACCTCGCGTCCCGATTAGGCATGTAATATTCATCTTTCTTGATCTTCGAAAAATGCCTTCTATCAACATAAGCTTTTTTGTACGCATCAGCCTCCGTCATACCACGCTCCCTGATCATACGAAGCAGGCGTTGACTGAAAGTCTCGTCCATCTGAGACATCAGATCATCAATCTTACGATTACTGATCATCATTTCGCTCATTGGATGAGTAACCGTTTTTCTCTTGGCGGTAGAAATATCAAATTCCGGTTTTGCATCCGCCATAGGCGTACATTCTTCGTCCGCAGAGCTTATTTCCCGATCCTCGTAAATATCGTCTTGGCTACTCCTTCCCTCGAGAAATTCAGTAATCCTGTCGAAGAATCCCTTGACCTGAACATCATCAACTTCTATATCATCATTAGGATTTGCATTTTCTGAAAACAAATAATCGTAATGATTAATGTCAGTATTAATTTGTTCTTCGTCTACAGATGTGTTATCTTGGTATACCCTTATACTCTCTACCAATGATTCAAATGATTCTACTTTATCTATTCTTTGAGTTCCAAACTTACTTGCAAATTCGATATATGTCCGTTTACCAGGCTCTTTATATGCCCGAACGCAATCCGAGAAGGTCCCCTGACAAAGAACTTTATTGATAGAATCATCTTTTACGTTCTTCTGAACAAGTGCGCATTTTTGGAAAATGTTATTAAACTTACTATATTCTTCAACTATTTCATGAAAATTCCCACAAATACTGATAATTTCTGAAATGCACATGTTTTATCTGTGATGCGAAAAGGTTGCGTTTACTATGACAATTATCATGTTAGGTAAAGACAAGGCGGCCCACGCTGGACCGCCCATTAGTAATCATATCATTAAATTGTTCTTCTAACTGACTTGTTTTATATTCGGATAGAAACTATCATCAATTCTTAGAATTTCTTAGTTCATTTTATTCAGGATTAGATGGGCGGGAGCTATTCTCGCCCTTTTATTATTTTTTTGAACTGTGCCAAAGTCAACTTTGCAGATTTTGTTGTCTCTGATGATAAGAGTAATTGATAAGCATGATTGTCATCTCCATGATCACAAACTGAAACGACATGGCAAAAAACAACATTGGTGCACCAGGATTGTGAATGATTTTAAAAACGAAGTTTATGCAATCGATGCCAAAACACAGTCCAAATAATATCTGTGAGATTTTGTGGTTCTTGCTCATCAGGATTGCACCGGCAATAAGCAGGCAATTAATAATGATAGTATTAACTGTATCTAAAAGAGTAATTCCCTGAAGGGTAGAAAGGATAATCAAATCTGTCACGGCGATGACAATAACAGCTACCTGAACAACAGTTATCGGAAATTTGTATCCTATCAAAGCATATCCTGCCAACACCGCAAAGATAATTAACAAATCAATACAAATCAGTCTATCGGACTGTCCGGATATCAAATTCACTATAGTGATAGCGAATCCTACAATCACCAGAATCATTTGTATGAATAGTACTAATCCATGTTTCTTTCCATTCAAACCGTATTTTTCTCTGATTTCTGAATTGTTCATACATTTTCTCCTATTCGATTATCCTGTCAATTATCTTTACTAAGAAAATCAACACTCATTGCAACGTTTTACTGGAAACTATCTTTTTTATATAATGCTATCTTGGTCTCAGTATCCCTAAGGCATATTATAGGGAATGCACAATTTCTACCTTCATATTTATACCTACCTTGAGCGTAGGAGAATCGTACTTTTTTTCTTACGCTTTTATAATCATTTATGTTAGTAACTATATTTTTCATAAACTTCCACCCACAAAAAAAGACGATTAATAATGTTTATAACTATTATATCGTCTATTTTCTAAGTTCTCAACTTTAATAAAATTTTCAGTAATACAGGCACATTATACCCAACAAATCTTTTCTGCTCAAAAAAATCCTGAAGATATTCTGTTGCATTTTCTGCTGTCCAATCTATTCCCCAATGCTCCATAGGAAATGCTTTTGAATAAATCATGCCACATTGTGCTAAGTCAGTGTTCTCCATAACTCTGATCATTTTGCCACCCCATCACCAAATTTTGATTTGAATTATTCTATCATGAGCAACACCAATGTAAAAAGGGAGTTAATTATTGTTCCTAAACCTATCATTTTTTCACCCTATAGTATCCTGAAACTGGAAGTTATTTCTTCTTTTGCGTCGGTAAGTCATCATACATCGACTCTACGAGTTCTCTCAGAAACTCCCTGTTATCAACATCATCCACAAGTATCATCTCTTTTGCTCCTTCATATGGAAGTTCCATATCCGCATCAGGCATCAATGCTATGGCAGACTTTGTAGGTTTCACCAGAAAGCGGTCATCATAGATACCGCCAAATACTTTGCCTCGATAATACAGGACATATTCACCCATCATCGCACGATGTGTTATATCATCCAACCCCGACAGTTGCTCCAAAACGAAATCCAGATATTCTTTACTCGATGCCATCTGTTACCCCCTTTATCATGATCATTTCCATCGGCTGCTCATACCCGGGAATATCGACCACGAACCCGCCGCAATCCTTATATCCCAGTTTTCTGTAGAAATGCTGAGCTTCTTCATCAACCTGAGTCGATGTCATCAGCATTCCATAGCCCTGAGATTTCATATTATGTTCCCAGTGCTGCATCAACTGTACTCCGTATCCCTTTCTTCGATAATCGGGGTCAATAAAGAGCATAGTACAAAATGGAGTATTATCCCAAAAAAGATTATATCTCAACACCCCGATTATCTTACCATCTTCAACACAGACATATCCCTGTTCGCATCTCACCTTTTCATCAAACACTGATTCCGGCAGATGCCTATCCAGTGTATACCATGTTTCTTTATCCCGATGTTCAACAAGTCTTATCATTGTCACCCCTTAGCTGGTCAGTCTGTAATATAATCTTACTACCTGAAAAGAATTATATCAGAAATCCAACCACATTATATCAATATCACGCTAATAACTACACATACCGATATCTGTCCCATTATTATTGATAAATACTAAAAACATTGATTTTCCTTACTAAATCAGAGTATGTTTAATTGTAATCGTATGATATCACATGATCAGACCACTTTTTGTTGTGATATAATGAGGGGCGTACTCGAAAGTTCGAGGCTTCGAATCCCACATGTTCCGGCCAGAATTATATACAAAAAGGATACGATATAAGACTTAAGGGGAGATATGAATCTGTTTGAAATCTTCGTAAAACTGACACATATGCACATCAAAGGGTTATGGGAAGAAACAACTGCAACCTTTACCGGAAGAACAAGGAAAGCCACGGTAATGAGACGCCCAAGAATCGTCGAGGCAGATTACGACTCTTATGAAATATCATATTTTACCGATGAGAAAAAGATCTACAGTTGGCACACATTCCACCCACTGCCCGATCCGGATCCTAAGAACCTTATCGGTACAAAAATAAGGATAAGATACAAAAAGACCAAGCCTCAGGATTTTGAGATAATACCACAGGATACATATGACTGATATTAGTGGCGGCGTTTTTTATCCTGCGTCTTTTTGGGCAAGTGCAAATCCCATATCAAATGACTTTTTGCGCTCTGTCGGAAATACCCGCTCCCGTCTTTCATGTTTCTTTACAGGATCGAACATCGACCATTCCCAGTCAAGTTTGCTGTAATCATTTACCTGAAGCGTTTCCCCGCAAACAAGTACATCGCAGGGCCCAACGAACGTATCAAAAGTCTGCCTGTAACTGTCTAAAAGCTCCGTGTAAAACGTATCCGGGGCATTACTGGTCATGATAAACAGAACCGGTACCCTTTTTTCATTACAGCACGGTGTCTGGGTGTTATATGTAAGGTTCTGGAATATCAGTCTTTCATAAAGTGCTCTGAAAGATGCCGTAACATTAGACAGATAGTTAGGAGATCCGATTATAAGCCCGTCAGACTCTCTTATCGCATCAAGTACGGGAGTAAGGCCGTCTTTGCATACACAGTGGCCTTTGAACTTCTCTCTCTTGCATCCGAAACATGAAATGCATCCTGTATATTTGTCAAGCCGAAAAAGATCAAAGCTCTCGATCTCGGCTCCTGCTTCTTTTGCACCATCTGCCGCCTCATTAAGGAGTATGTCCGTATTCCAGCCTTTCCTGGGGCCTGCATTAACAACTATTATCTTCTTTCCCATGTCCTCTCCTTTCAGTTTTTTGAGCTGTTAACAGATTGTAAATTCGTTCTCCGGTCTTTTATATCGTCCTTTGTATTATAACATTTTCTTATGTTCATAGTCGTATATTCCGGAATTCATGAACTGCTTTTAATCGGTAAATACGTATGATATCATATTGACGTGGCGACAACTTTTTGCACTTCGCCATAGTGGCATCCCGCACTTCGTACGGGATATCCCTTGACGGTTCGGTTTCTTCCGACCGGTTCACATATATTCGGCCGACACGGTATGTGCCGGTATTGATTAAAAAGGAGGATCATATATGAGCAGCAGATCGCAGAGAAATTTCCGAATGAAAAACTGGCACCTTTCCTCTATAGTCGTAGGGATTCTCCTTGCGGTAGGCGGACTGTATTTTATATTTGGCATAAGCAGTCAGACTGACGCCAAAAATGCAAAATGCACGGAAAAGACAACCGGTGTCATATCCGACGTTAAGCAAAACGGATCAAAGTTTATCTCAACCATTGATTATACGATCGAGGATTTCGATAAGACATTGACTGTGGAAACAAAGAAGGATCCGGGCCTCGGAAATTCAATTGAAGTCTGCTATGAGCCGCAATCCTGGTCTCATCTGTACATCGAAGGGATCTCCAAGACCGGAAAGGACGATATCAAATTCGGTCTTGTGTCACTCCTTGTAGGCGGAGTTTTCATTCTTATCGGAGTAATGGTTCTGAGAAATAAAAAGAAAGCGCGTATTGAACAATGAACAGATATTATTACAGGGCATAGGAAATGAATGGTATAGGATTTGATATTCCCGAATACAAGAAAATCCGCGTCATCGTAGATACGGATGCCGCCTGTGAGGCAGATGACCCGTTTGCGATAGTTCATGCGCTTCTGTCCCCTAAGCTGATAGTCAGGGGAATTATAGCAGAACATTTTAATGTACCTCATTCCATGGAGGACAGCTTTGATGAGATTTTAACTATCAGACAAGCTATGGCCCTTGATTTTCCGTTATTTATGGGCCAGACCGGCCCACTAAAATCCGACTCATTCGTGTCCGAAGGTGTTGATTTTATCATCAAAGAGGCACTATCTGACAGCCCCTATCCTCTCTTCGTCCTCTGTCAGGGCGCGATCACAAATGTTGCCATGGCAATAAAGTCAAATCCTGACATCATCGGAAAAATGACTGTCATCTGGATCGGAACACACGGAGAAGCACCGTGCTCTGCTCCATTTAGGGAGTTTAATGCGGGAAATGACATAGAAGCCGCCAATTATGTTCTTAGAAGCGGTATCGACCTGTGGCTCGTGCCATCTCAGGTATATACTACCATAACCATCGGTATTGCTGAGATTAAGCGGCGTATCAGCCCTCTTGGGGATATAGGCAGGCATCTGTATGAGAATCTGATAACATATAACAACTCGGAAGGTGCCGGGTGGACTCAGGGAGAGAGCTGGTCTCTCGGAGACTCTCCCGCCATTGCCATAGCGATAAATCCGGGATGCGGACATTATAAGACGATAAATGCACCAACTGTTGCCGACGACACCTCATCCATCGAAGATCCGGATACACCTGCAATCAGGCTCTATACTGATGTTGACAGCCGTTATATACTTGAGGACCTTATAGCAAAACTTGAACTGTTCTGTGAAGAAAAATGCTAGTACAGCATGGGTTTTCCTGCTGAATGATTATAAAGCACCTCAATCGAGGTGCTTTAACTTCTCTATCTTCACAAAGATAACCTTCCTAGAACTTATTGCCACAGTTTGTGCAAAACTTACCGCCATTATTGGGTGTCCCGCAGTTAGGACAGAACTTCGGCCGGGTTTTTTCCAGCACGCTTTGCACATCTGCCATAAGATCCTTTTGCTTTTTTTCAAGATCCTGCATCATCTTTTTTGCTTCTTCTTCAACCCTCTGCCTTTCCTCAGGTGTCATCCCGGAAAGTGTCTCCTGCGCAGCACGGGTTGCCGCTTCCATCCTTTGGGCAATCTCTTCAGGAGACATGGCAGCTGCTTCCTTTTTACGTTTTATCATCTCGATATACTCGCGGCTGTCTTCTGAAGGCTCGATCCCCGTGATCCTGACACCGCTGCATGGTATTTCTCTGTCCTGCAGGGCGGCTGATATTTCTGTCTCCATCCGGCTTTTGTTATCAGCCAGGGCAATATAGGAGTTATTTTCGTTTGATATTTTCCCTGCCTCCTGCATGAGTGCGATATCGATAGTGCTTTTCGCACGCTCTTCATCCGGACCGGACACATCCGCCTGTCCGCCTATAACCACACGGATAGATCCGTATTCCCGGTCAAAGATCGGAATAGTTACATTAAAGTTTACTGCCATTTTCTCTCCTCACTGACAATGTTACCGGTCCAGTCAATCTCCCTACCTGAAAAGAATTATATCAGAAATCTCATTAATTTTCGAGATAGGAAACTACCGGTTCAATATACTTAATGTCCGAGATATCATAGGATGAAGCCATCTTCTCGGCCATTACCTTTTCCTTTTCGGTTATGTCCTTTTTATTCCTGAGGGCTGATACAAACATCTTCATTGCAATCCTTGATGGTGCCTTCATCTTTTCATAGTTAAAACCCCCCTGACAGTAGAAAACCTTTATATACTTCTTCTGCTCTTCTGTAAGGGCATTCTGAAGAAATGTATCTATATCCGGATTATCATTAGGACTACCACCTACGCAGAATATAGCAAGACGCTTATCCTTCCAGTTAACAGCCTTTCCGAGGAACCACTTTACCTTTACAATTCTCGCTGCCCTAAGCCATCCTCCGTAGCAGATTGCATCATAATCTTCAAAAAAAGCCTCCTCTTTCTTCTGTGCATTCTTCAGATCAAGAAGCTCTCCCTGCGTTTTATCGGCAAGCCACTTGGCATATCTTTTGGTAAATCCTGTCTGTGACGTGTAAATTATCAGTGTTTTCATATTTCACTCAGATTCCTTTCCATCTTCATTACAGTCTGTATAGTTGTCTGCAGGCTTTTTTCATCGATCCCTTCAAAGATGCGGCCTATGATATATTGACTCTGTTGACCGTTATTGTCGTTTCTGTCTAAAAATACCCTGCATTTATCCGTGACAGATATTCGTTGTTTTCGTTTATCTTTTTCATCAGGAACAGTTGAAACAAAGCCTTTTTTCTCAAGTTTTAATAAAATCTGCTTCACATTCTGATGAGAACTGCCCATTACATCCGAAAGCTCATTGAGTGTCGGTGGTTCCTTACATAAATTGATACATATTATGGCAAAAAACTGCTTCCATGTGATTTCTTTGAAATATGCATCAGCTGCCGCCTGATATCTGTTATCAAATGCACTGAGCAGCCCAAGTAAAAAAGGCTGTGGGGGCATATCTCCAAACCTCACGTTGTCCATCTTCATCGCTTCATCGTAATTCATAGGAGTTTTCCTTTCTTAATCATGTAATATATTACCTGTTATTAAGGTAATATATTACTTAACTTTTGTCAACCCTTTTCCTGAAGAAATCGACCGACGAATCCATTAACCTTCTATAATCTGTCTGATTGAAGCTTCACATGATATAATATATTTACTTTCCGTTAACCGGGCGTTGAACCGTTACTATATGCATTTTTCAAAGGAGCATTTGTGAAATATTGTTTTAACAACAACGGTATCGATATACAGGCAGAGTTTAGTACTGAGGAAATAGATGGGATCTTCATTCCCCTACTGAAACAGCTTTCTGCCATTCACACCGAAAAGTGTTCCAGGCTTTTGGTTATGCTTGCAGCCCCTCCCGGAGCAGGTAAAAGCACTCTTGCAAGCTTTCTGGAACATCTGGCTCAAAATGCCCTTCCGGGTAAGAAAGTCCAGGCAATAGGTATGGACGGATTTCACAGAAGACAGGAATATCTTACTTCGCATACAACGGAAATAGGCGGCAGACAGGTTCTTATGGTGGATATAAAAGGCGCTCCTGTTACGTTCGACCTTGAACGGCTGAAGGAAAAGATAACAGAGCTTATGTCCCGAAAAGAATGCGGATGGCCGGTATACAACAGGCTTCTCCATAATCCTGTTGAAGATGCGGTACTTGTTGATGGAGATATTATCATTCTTGAGGGCAACTATCTTCTGCTTGACGCAGACGGATGGCGGGATCTTTCAGATATGGCGGATTTCTCCATTTCAATCAAAGCTGAACCTTCCATATTAAGAAAACGCCTTATCGAAAGAAAGATCTCTACCGGCTGTTCACAGGAAAAAGCCGAGAAATTCGTGGATTTTTCCGACATGGCTAATGTTGCAGTCTGTCTTGAAAAAACTAAAGGTGCAGATCTGGCGCTTGAGCTGTCCCGAGATTCCGGTTTTTCAATACTTTAATTCCAAGCTCACAATAAGATGAAGGCTCATCTTCTACTCCTCCCAGCCGACAAAAACGGCTTCCTCCGGCGGGAAATAGTCGGCCATGTTGCTGCTAAGTCCCGATGCCATAGCCGCCCTGTCAAACGAAATGTCTTCTATATTGGACAGATATACGAACGTAGAATCCTTTGCAGCATTATTTAAACGTCCCGTAATCTCAAGGCGATACTTATAGTTCCTTCCGTCATACATCCACGTACCGTCATCCATCTCGTAATATGTTCCGAAGTCACTCTCATATGTGTTCTTTACCGAAAGATCGGATACATTGTCATGGATCCTGGTTAATGACGCACCTGCATGATAATTACCAGGAAAATCATCCTCATTCCAGGTTGAGTAGTAATTAAGAGTATCCATGTCGCTTTTGGCTGACCGATATGAGTATTTTGCACCGTCTGCCGTCTTGGCCTTTACGATACATCCGCCTCCGTCTGTCTGTTCGATCAGGCTCACCGTATTGGTATGATCAGGCATAAACTCGCCGTCTTTCATGTGTCCGTAGATAATGTCAGTACTCTCAAACCGGACATAATACTCTGCCTGTGGTGTTCCATAATATTCATAGCCCTGAGATGCCGTCACCCAGGTACCCGACAAGAACTCTTCCTTGTCTGCTTCGGGAGCCAGATAAATGGCGGTAGGTCCGTCAGAACCCCCGATCACTGTAGTTCCGTTTACACGAACTTTGGCACATCCCGAAAGTATAATGGTGGTTATCAATGCCACAAACAGCGCTGTCTTTCTCATTTCCATCCCTTCCACGCATCTGGCTTACAGCCAAGTATCGCCTCTTTGCCGCATCTTTCGTTCTTCCTGAATATCTTATGAATAAATACGGTGATTGTTAATCAGCGGTATCCTTTTCAAGCCTCTTCTTTAAGAGCTCATACCTCTGCTTCTTCTCTTCCTTTGCAAAATGCACTTCGCGAAACTGCTCGAGACAGTTTGTATAATCGAACTTCTCACCTTTAAACTGTTCGCTTGTAAGGTCAAATACGCATCCATCCACGTCATTAAAACAGTGGAATGTCCCGCCGCTTCTTTCTATCCCATATACCTTTCCGCCATATATATCCTGCATGAGAAAAGCCGTAATGGAACACTGTCCGAGCGTTTTATTATCTTCGCTCCAGTCTTTTCGAAGGCGCGGAGCGCACGTTTCCACCGTCCAGATGTTTTCGAGAAGATCGTAGTAATCTCTCGGTGTAAGACCTCTCTTGTCTTTTATGTCGGCACCTTCCCAGCCGTAAAACTTATACTCTTTCTTATTCATTCCTGTAATCCCTGTTTCCTTTTTATGTATCGGTTCATAAGCATATGAGCCAGTTTAAGGTTCGCCGCCACAGCGGCTATACCTATGATTACTGCGATGAATACCGTAGCGTTCATTTCCTGCTTTGTACGGATGAGCAGTATAATGCTTGGCGGAAGCACCAGTATCGAGGTCAGAAGCGATGGGATATACTTTTTTATCGCCAGAGCCTGGAGTATATGGACGATAAGGTGAACGGTAAAGCCGATAAGTCCCCCGTACCAGATTCCCGTAGCCCACTGCGCTTCCGTAAGTTCCGCAAGGGCGCAGACAGCAATGAGAATAATAAGCTCCTCATATACGGCTATTGCAAAAGCCTCGCTTGTCATTCCCTTCTTGTATACCGAAAGCGGTTTTTCAGCTATCGGGTAGCGTTTTATGATTTCCTCCCTGTTTTTATTCATGAATCCGGGAAGCAATATGATCTCTTCCATGTCATGAAATATGAACAGAACCGGGAAGATCCAGATATATTTTTCCATTTCCAGTCCTCTGTGAAATACACCTCAAATCATTGACCGATTTGGTAAATGAGTGTTATCTGCCACATTAACTT
>JBGUNV010000147.1:0-6411 GCA_045117595.1 Lachnospiraceae bacterium | reverse complement strand
CACAGAAGGTACATTTTACCATTCCCGCGGGCTCAAACATTTCAGAGCTGACTCCGCATACAGGGCATTCTTCAGTGCCTTCCGGGAGATACGCTCCGCATATAGTGCATTTTACTTTGGCCATATGTGCCTCCTCTTTTATATCTACATATATCTACAATTATCTGTCTCTAATGGAATTATCACATAGCATGGATAGCCGGTCAAGACAGCAGGTCGCGTATCAGTTCGGCCCCTCCCGGCGCTATGCACGGGACCGCATCCTTTACCGCCAGAGGATATATGAGTCCCATCTCCCCAAGCAGCCAGAGAGCCTTTGCCTGTATTTTTACAGAATCATGCCTAAGAAGAGAAGAAATATACGGAATATTCTCCTCCCACACATTCCTGTTCTTTGTCAGTACCCCAAGCTGTTTATAGAGTTCTGATTCGTTCAATCCATCATCTCCCGATCATCTCATCAAAACAAACCTGTCATACGCCTCATCCATTTTTGCCTTAAGGCGTGTGTAATCCTCTTCACCGGTGATCACACCATAGCAAGGCTTGTCATCGTCGTCAAGGCAGCATTCTGTGTAGTGCGACAGATATTCGCCCGATTCATCATAGTAGTAAGCCATCGCGAATGGCAAAACATCCTCGCAGATATCGGATTCCCACAATTTGCCGTCGCAGTCGATCATCAGATATTCAGCGCCGGTCATCTGCCTTGCGCGCACTTTGGCGCAGTCTTTCTCTGTCAGTACTCTTCTATTGTACGTTAATTGCAATCTCCGCCGCAATACATAGAAAAAGCCCCCTTTCGGGGGCTCAACGTGGAGCAGGTGAAGGGAATCGCTTTTGTTAACACCACTGTTTTCAATAGTCTCAGAGCCTCTGTTCGAAATTCCTCCAATCTTTACTCGATCTCCTCCAACTGATTCTTGATCTGGGATGTATCCTTTCGGTCTGTTGGAGAAAAAAGAAATGAGCTCCCGAAAGTCTTTCCGAAAGCCCATGCTATGGCACAGTTAATCAAACCCTTTTTATTTCTTTCCGACGATTTTTACTGCTGTTCCATATGCCAGCACCTCAGCTGCTCCGTCCATGACCTGCGATGATCCATATCTCAGACCGACTATAGCGTCTGCTCCAAGTTCTTCGGCTTCATCCACCATACGCTTGGTCGCGAGCTGTCTTGCTTCGACCAGCATCTCTGTGTAGCCTTTGATCTCTCCTCCTACAAGAGTCTTCATTCCGGCCATGAAGTCACGCCCGATGTTCTTGCTCTGAACTATCGTTCCCTTCACTACTCCAAGCACCTCTATTTCAGCACCCGGTATGTAATCAATACTTAGAAGCTTCATCGATCTCTCCTTTCTTGACCTCATCGATCCTTTGCTTCAGCACGTACCCTATTGATACGGCTATTACTGCAGCCATAATGATAAAAAATGCTATCACTCCCTTCGGTGCAGGGTCGGTCTTGTTAAAATAAAGCATCGCTCCCAGGACCAGTACCACGAATGCTATCATGACTATTGCCGATATTATTGCGCCTGTCTTTCTTTTCCTCATATCTGTCATTCGCGCATTCACGAATTTTGCACCTCCCTTCTCAAGTTCGGCCATTCTCTCGAGATACACGGAAGCTTTGACTTCAGACAAGCTGTCGACCTCGTCTCTCAGCACTATGCACATGGTCTTCATGTGTTCGATATTGCTGCTGGTCTTCTCAAGTTCGGCAACACGGTCATCCATGCACTTGTCAAAATCAAGTTCGCATGACTGGAGCCTGCGGATGTTCTCGCAGGATATACCCAACATGCGCAACAGCTTGATCCTATAGAGCTGCTCGACGTCCTCCATCGAATAGTCTCTGTATCCGTTGCCGGAATCACGTACGGGAGTAATAAGACCCTGGTCTTCATAGAACCTAATATTCTTGCTTGTGATGCCTGCCAGCTCGGCAGCCTGATTGATCTTCATCGCTCGCCTCCGGTCTTCCGTATCTCTGCCCTGAAAATAGTCCTTCCACAAAGGGGAAGGTCAAGAGGTTTTCAAAAATTTTTTCAATCTGACTGTCTTCAATATATAAAACTCAGTATTTTTCACGTCATTAATTATAACACGATAGCAGAGGAGGATATCATTCCTCCATGCCTAAGAAATGTACTCTGCAGAGCAAGAGACCTCCGGATTCATATCCGAAGGTCTCCAGTTCTCTACTTATTATATATGGAGGTTATGAATCATATTGCTTCTAGGTAATCATCCAGTGTATTTACTGCGCTCTGATCGAGTTGCTCAAATACATCGGTATAAGTATCTAGTGTGATATGAATGTCCGTATGTCCCAGCCATGTTTTGAGTACTACGGCAGGTACACCGGACTCAATACACCTTGTTGCGAAGGTATGACGGAGTGAGTGTTGACCTAATGCAGGAATTCCTATATCCCTGCAAAGTCTCTGAAAGTAGCAGTTCACCTGAGTTGTGCTTATTACATCGTCCTTATTGTAATCAAAGAATATGAGGTTTTCCCTGTTGGGTTGCTGCTTTCTGAGAGCCTCCTCAACATAAGGCCTGAGAGTCTTGCTTATAGGAATATCTCTCTTTCCGGTATCCGTCTTTGTTCCGTCTTTTACGAATTCCCTGTAGTTGAGGCCTCTTGAGATGGTCGATCTCACATGTATCACGTTATTATCGAGATCGATATCCTCCGCCCTTAACGCATTGACCTCTCCCATTCTCATGCCGCTGTAAAGCTCTATGAAAAGTTGCAGCCGATAATCATTTCTTCCTTCGGGCGGTGTCTTACTGCTCATCCCGTCAACCAGTTTCTTCTGTTCCTCTCTGGTCAGAGCACTGATCTTCTTGACCGGCTTCCCGATTTTCGGGGTCTTCATATCCGGTGATTCCATAATATTATCCTGTATGAGATTCATTTCCTTCGCGATAGTAAAACCTCTTTTCACCTGTCTGAACAGCTGCTTCACCATACTGTTGGAATACTTGCTGAGAGATTTAACATACGCTAAGACATCATCCTCCGTAACATCCCTGATCGGCTTCTTTGCAAGGTCAGCCTCTTTAAGGATGTTAAGGTTGCTGAGATTCCGGCAGTAGCCCTGCTCTCCAACATATCCCATGGTCAGATCCTTCTTATACCTGTTCTCAAGAACAGTTATGATCGTCATGTCCGGATTGATCTTGTTAGCCTTCAGAACCATTCTGTTCTGGAAAGCTTCTGCTTTTTTGTAGCATTCATTCATATCTTTTCCGGTAACAGACTTTCTCTTTGACTGTCCTTCCTCATTCTTATATGAAAATCTGTACTCAAGATTGCCTGCAGAATTGTAGCGGAAAGAGCCTTCTCCGTTTTCTGCCTTTATATTTGCTTTGCGTCCTGACATATCATGTCTCCTTTTCATCTCCAGTGACGATCCCTTGCTTTCTCATGCCTTACCGAAAAATAATCGATAAGTGCATGTGCTTCTACAACCTTGTTCCTTCCGAAATCGGTTGATGGAAACTTGGGATCGTTGAACAGCTTCAGCACTGTTGTCTTGCTCCATCCAAGCATCTGCATGAGATCATCCACTGTGTAGAATCTGATCTCGCATGGGACAAAACGCTGTTCTTCTGCCATCACGTTTGCTTCCATTTCGTTACCTTATCTTCCCGGGATGGCCATATCCTATCCCTGTTTCAAGTCTCTGTACCGTGTATGCAGCATTTGCCAAATAGTCTTGCTATTTTTTTGTTTTTCTGCATTTGATTTTGTTTCCTCTTTCAGCGAAACGGATGGCCCTGGTGATCTTTTTCATGATGTCAGGTGGCAGAGTGCAGCAATATCTGTCCAGATCGTCAGAAGAGATCGTGAAACGCTGCTCCCCGAGAATCATCGTCTGCTTAGGAAGCCCCTTGATCATCGGTAAGATGACATGCGTGCGCATCTCAGTCTTTTTCATCTCCGATGTTCCAGGGGCTACAATTACAGATGTTGATTTCTTATTCTGCCAGTCGCTTTGCGTTACGACCAAAGGTCTGTAACCGGCCTGTATTCCTTTATCTGCTGCGTACTCCGGGCCCAGATCAGCCATGTACACATCTCCCCGCTCAATGTGGAAGGGTTTCTCCCACTTATTAACTACTTCATCCATTACGTCCTCCTGTAGTAGGGTGCTTCAATCTCCCTGTCGAGTCTGTAAAGGAGTTCCTCCGGATCAAGATCACATAGCATTCTGAACCATCTTGACTCTATGAAGTTTTCGCACTCCTTCATCATCGCAGCGGCTTCATCATTCCTTGGATTCTTAAGCACTGCCCTATAGGATCGAATATAGTCCTTGACAGCCTGAAGCACTATGCTTTGTGCCAGAGATTCATAACCGTATTTATTTTCGAAATATATTCTTCTCATATTTATTACCATTACATTGCTGCAAGCAGTGCCTTTCTCATTTTTCTGATCTCCATCCTGAATTCCGTCAGAGTGATATCCAGTATCCTGCGGACATCCGTGATGGTTCTGTCTTCGAAGACCAGCATCTCAATGATCCTGATCTGGATCTCTGTCATGCTCATGACAGCGTATTTCATGTCATCATCCCCGATCCTTCTGATCCAGGTCCTGTCGTGTCTCCTTAGATAGATGAACTTTATTCCTTCAGTTCCAAGCAGGAGATCCGCCAGCTCGCATATCTGATCATCGAACCAGACGCAGCCGTCATCTCTATAGTTATTCCTCATCATCGCTGGCCTCCATCATCCTGACGATCAGCTGACCTACCGAGCCGTAATCAAGTCCGGTCGTTTCGTTCAGCCAGTTCGCAAAGTCGAAGCAATAGGATCTGACCATCATGCATCTCGCATCATTGGGCATTTTCTCCAGAGCCTTGTTTGCCTCGTTGTAGTCTCTGCAGAAGCTTGCAAGTACATTGACCATGCCGTATACATACGGATTGGTCTTATAGTTGTTCCTGATAAGTTTTGCCATTTCTTTTCCTCCGTTTCCTGTCTCGAATACACAGGTTCCCCGGTGGTTACTGTTTCGAGTTACAAGTCGAAAAGTATGTATATAAGAAAGGCGTGCCGGAGAATGCAAAAATTATCCTCAGACACGCCGTATTCTTTATCATTGTTTCGATCCTGTATTTGTCCTCGACGCCCCCAGTCCACCGGGAAACCATCAGGCAGGGACTAGCGGATCCCTTCATAAGGCGTTACCCTTCCCCGCAGATCTTACGGAGCCGCCCTCATTGCGATGTGCTGTGACTAAGCGGAAGTATCATTATACCCTGGGATTGTCACCGCACGTTGAAGTTGCCATCTTCCTTTTGAATCCATGATGTTTATCGCTCGTCCGCTGAGCGGAGTCTTGGCGCATCGATCCTGCATGCTCAAAGCTTGTCGCCTCATATTCCAGGGCTCGTACCTGATAGAATGTGTATTCAGTTTTCCAAAGTTCACGAGAGGTTTTAATTGCTCCTCTCACTAGTAAGAAATAGGAACGCTTGTTGTGGGGTATGATTTTTATATTTTTTTCAAAAAAGTTTTGATATTCTCCTTAGCAAGACTGATAGAGTCCCTTACCGAGCTGACATCTGCATTCTCTGCTTTAGCGATTTCTCTAAAGGTCATGCCTTTATAGAAGTGCTTGACAATCCTGCTTCTTTGCTTTGCTGTAAGCGATGCAAGTGCAGCCGGCAGTGCAGCTATATATTTCTGCATTTCGGCCTGCTCCTCTGCTTCAATGATCAAGGTCAGCACGTCCGGTTCCGTATCAGCCAGAAGCGATACACACTCATGCCCTGATTCAGATATCTCTTCCTGATAATCAAAGCCTTCATGAAAATTGATATCTCTCTGATGAAATTTACTGCCATTGTTCTTATATGCTCGGATAGGCGCATATTCCTCTGGAGTCAGAAAGATATATGGTCTGAATTTCTCGATATCATCGGCATACATTTCTTCCATCTTCTTCTGACCGTGATTGGAAGTAAGTGCATATTTGCAGTCATTGAGTTTGCTCCCGTATTCGGATATCAGGTTCACAGCCTGATACTCCATGTTTCCGTCAATATATAGAGAGTTCTTGTTCTGTACATAGATATGTCCGTTAATGATTTTCTTCATTTGTGATTCCTCCGATTTTTCGAAATGTTTGATGTAACGTTTTGAAAAATCGGGAATCACGGTGATCTGCTCTGAGGCAGAATTGATGAATGTATATGCATGCCTGCCATGCTCCTTTCGGTAGTGTCTGGCAGACATGCAGCTGAATCAGGGCATAAAAAGAGCCCCGCACCCACTTTCGTGAATACGAGGCATCGCCTGTTTCTTATTTAATTGTTACGCTGCTGGTCTCCCAGCATATACAGTGTACCCCTTGACAATTCTCTTGTCCCTACTTGTTTCCTCTCT
>JBGUNV010000146.1:0-11988 GCA_045117595.1 Lachnospiraceae bacterium | reverse complement strand
ATACGCACGAACACGTGCGGAATGTCTTCATTTTGCGATAACTCCTTCAGCAGATCACCGAGATATTTTCTCTCCCGCAGTAAAAACTCGTGAAGAACGGGATTTTCCTCCCGCAGAATGATCTTGCCGTAACGGAAATATATCTCCCGGTCCCAGTTCATCTGTCCGGGAACAGCCTTGATCACAGGATAGAACTTATCAAGTTCATTTACCATGTTCTCACTTATGATACGAAATCCCGAATCCTGCAGAAAATGCCTGACCTCCGCGACCTCTGACTGGGGCTCCATGATGATCTCCTCCACGCCCTCCAGATTCTTCCTGCCTTCAGACAGGATGCGGATCATCAGATTGCCGCCCATCCCGGCCAGCACTACCGATTTTACTTCCCCGGGTCCTGTCACAGCGAGGCCGTCTCCCTGCCTGACATCGATCCTGTCGGCAAGATCGGCATCTTCAACATTTTCCCGGGCCTTCAGTATCGGTCCCGCGTTAATGTCGCAGGCGATCACGTAAGGCGAGCGGTTTTCCTTTATCAGATATATCGGCAGATATGCATGATCACATCCTATATCGGCTACCGGCAGTCCCGGCGTGATCATCTGTGCAACAGCCTTCAGTCTTTCAGATAGCAGTGCCATATATTAATCCAGGTAATCCTTAAGCTTCTTGGAGCGTGACGGATGACGGAGCTTTCTGAGTGCCTTCGCCTCGATCTGTCTGATACGCTCACGTGTTACTTTAAACTCCTTACCAACTTCCTCAAGTGTGCGGGCCCTTCCGTCATCAAGCCCGAAACGAAGGCGCAGTACCTTCTGCTCTCTGTCGGTAAGTGTTTCAAGCACTTCTACGAGCTGCTCCTTGAGGAGTGTGAATGCGGCCGCCTCAGCGGGAACCGGCACATTGTCATCCTGAATGAAATCTCCGAGATGGCTGTCTTCCTCCTCACCTATGGGGGTCTCGAGTGACACGGGCTCCTGTGAGATCTTCAGTATCTCGCGGACTCTTTCCACGGGAAGGTTCATCTCCTCGGCGATCTCTTCGGGGGTTGGTTCACGTCCGAGTTCCTGGAGAAGCTGACGGCTGACACGTATCAGCTTGTTTATAGTCTCAACCATATGTACGGGGATCCTTATAGTCCTGGCCTGATCCGCGATCGCACGCGTGATCGCCTGGCGGATCCACCATGTGGCGTAGGTACTGAATTTGTATCCCTTGGTGTAGTCGAACTTTTCGACAGCCTTGATAAGACCGAGATTACCTTCCTGTATCAGGTCAAGGAAAAGCATCCCGCGGCCCACATAACGCTTTGCGATCGATACGACAAGACGAAGGTTTGCCTCTGCCAGACGCTTCTTGGCCTCCTCATCACCGTCTTCCATACGCTTCGCAAGGTCGATCTCCTCTTCCGCAGACAGAAGCGGGACCTTACCTATCTCCTTCAGATACATACGGACAGGATCCTCGATGGACACACCATCCGGAACGGACAGATCGATATTCTCGACATCGACTTCATCCTCTTCGGACAGTTCGATCTCATCATCGGGAACATCCTCTTCCTCTTCCTCAACTATCCGAAGAAGATCAATGCCGTTTTGTTCCATGAACTCATAGATCCGGTCAAAGTTATCCTCGGTAAGTTCGTAATCGCTGAAAAAATCCGCGATCTCCGAGGGCTCGAGCACATTTTTTCTCTTCTTGGCAAAAGCCTTGAGCTCATTGAGCCGCTCTTCAAATTTTTTCTGCATTTCTTCTTCCATTTTTCAATCTCCTCATATTCTTTCCAATAGAGTCGGACAAACAGTCCCTTATATGCCGGTTATGCTGATCTGCGCATGTTCGAGTTCTTCAAGCTCTTTCCTGATCCTTTTGATCGTTTCAAATTCATTACCTTCACGATCATCTCTTGTAAGCGACAGACGCTTTATGTTGAGCATAAGATCCCGAAGTGCAGAATCCTGCATCTTACCCGGCTCCAGATCTCCTATATTCTGGTGAAAAGCTTCCGCAACCTGCCTCTGCTCTTCCTCATCATCAAACATACCGATGATCTCGGCAGGATTGAGATTTCCGTTATCGATACGGTCGAACATGATCTGCGCGACCTTTCTGTAGAGCGGATCGGCAAAATCATCGGCATTTATATACCGTCTGACCACACTGTATATCCCCGGGCTGTCACAGATCCACGCGAGCAGCCTTCCCTGAACGATGCGTGCCGCATCATCCATGCCGTCTGCTCCTGTATTACGTGTCGGTGCGGGCTTCGGATTTATCCTGATACCCGTCCCCGCAACAGCCTGCTTCCTAATCACCTCATTCAGCGAATCAACGGAAACATCATACTTATATGACACAAGTCCGAGATAACTGTCACGCTCGACCGGATCGGAAAAGGTGAGCAGCCTTGCACACACATCGGTAATGAACCTGCTCTTTCCCGAAGGATCCTTCATATCATACTCGTTCTCGAGCATCCGTATCTCATACATGAAACCGTTCTCGGCCTCATCGATACGCTTCTGGAATTCCCCGGCTCCCTCCCCCTTTATGAACTCATCCGGGTCCTTGTAGGGGCTCATGTTTATCACCTTGGCGGCAAGTCCGGCCTCGCGCAGTACAAGCAGCGCACGTTTTATCGCATCAATGCCCGGTCCGTCCGAGTCATAGCACAGCAGAATATCCTTGTATCTGTCCAGCCCGTCCCGCACGTTTTCCTTCGCATAACGGGCGATCAGGTTCACCTGGCCCGACGGGAATGCGGTTCCGAGAGACGCGACTGCCTGGTCAAATCCCGCCTGATGAAGCGCTATCACATCCATATAACCTTCGCATAATATGATATTCTTCGCCTTGGTCGTCTTGGCAAAATTAAGCCCGTAGAGGTTACGGCTCTTGTCAAAGATCAGTGTTTCCGGGGAATTCAGATACTTGGGCTCCCCGTCTCCCATAACCCGGCCGCCGAATGCAACGACACGGTGCCCGCTGTCCATTATCGGAAACATGACACGGTTCCAGAATTTATCGGTCATTCCGGATTTTTCACGGAAATTGAACAGTCCGCTGGCATTTAACAGGTCATCCGAATAGCCCTTGCCCCTCAGATAGTTCAGAAGTTCATCCTTGGATGACTTGGCAAATCCGAGTCCGAAGCGCTGCATCGTCTCATCGGTAAGCCCCCTGCCCCGGAAATAATCCATGCCGCGCACTCCTGCGGGATTACGAAGCAGTGCATAATAATACTTCGCTGCTTCTCGGTTGATCGCCAGAAGCTGTGCCCTTCGGTTTTCTCTCTCCCTGGCTTCGCTGTTTGCCGATTCCGGAAGCGGCATACCGGCACGGTCGGCCAGAAGACGCACGGCCTCGCCAAAGGTCATGTTCTCATGTTTCTGTATGAACGTGATGACGTTTCCGCCCTGATGGCATCCGAAGCAGTAAAACATCTGCTTGGACGGTGTTACCGAAAATGAGCCTGTCTTCTCACTGTGAAAAGGACACAGGCCGAAGTAATTGCTTCCTTTCCTTGAAAGGCGCACATATGCGGAAATAACATCTACTATATCGTTACGGGCTATAACTTCCTCTACGATCTCGTCGGGGTAGTACATTATAAATTCCCCTTATCAGCAAAAATTATAATTCGGAGACTACATCTCCTTCCAGGAACTCGGCATGAACAGTTCATTGAACATTGCGACGGCATATCTGTCCGACATTGACGAGACATAATCGCATACCGCACGTTCGCGGCTGGTACCGTGTTCACTGACGAGGTTTCTGTACTCCTCGGGTATTATGTCGAAGTTATCAAGATAATATTCATAGAGGAATTCCACGAGACGCTCGGCTTTCCTCTCCTCGCTCTTGACCAGAGGATTCGTATATACATTGTCAAACATGAACTGGCGCAGTTCCTTCATCGCTTCAGCTATCTCATCGGACATGCAGATGTCATTCTTACCTGCGGAATTTCTGATGATATCGTGAATGAAGCAGTCAAACCGCTTGGTTGTCGTATCCCCCAGAGT
Organism: Lachnospiraceae bacterium; assembly: GCA_045117595.1. Lineage (GTDB taxonomy): Bacteria > Bacillota > Clostridia > Lachnospirales > Lachnospiraceae > UBA2868. Next base: position 7,957 of record JBGUNV010000146.1, on the reverse strand, counting down.
GTTCCGAAGCTCCTTCGGTATATCCTCTTCCTTCAGGACCTTGCCGCGTATCGCGTCATCCATATCATGATGTATATATGCGATCTTGTCGGAAAATCTGACGATCCTGCCTTCAAGCGTCGACGGCATTCCCTTGGTCTTGTGGTTCAGTATACCGTCCCTTACCTCCCTGGTAAGATTCAGTCCGGCTCCGCGCTTTTCAAGTACCTCCACTACCCTGACCGACTGCACATTATGCTTGAATCCCTCGGGACAGACACGTGCGAGCGCACGCTCACCGGCATGTCCGAACGGCGTATGGCCGATATCGTGTCCGAGCGCGATAGCCTCCGTAAGGTCCTCATTGAGCCTGAGGGCCTTAGCTATTGTTCTTGCATTCTGTGATACTTCAAGGGTATGTGTAAGACGTGTTCTGTAATGGTCACCTTCCGGTGCCAGAAAAACCTGTGTCTTATCCTTGAGCCGTCTGAAGGAATTGCTGTGCAGGATCCTGTCACGGTCTCGCTGATATACAGGTCTTATATCACATTCTTCCTCTTCTACATCCCTCCCCATCGAGTTCATACTCTTAGATGCATATGGAGAGAGATATTGATCCTCCCATTGTTCGATCTCTTCCCGAATAGTCATAATATCGCCTCTAATGATATTATTACGTACAGCCGTCGGATTTCCTTTTTTTATTTTGAAAAAATCAGTTATCCTCGGCTTCTCCCTCGGCCTCCGCTGCTTCCTTGGCTTCATCTGCCGCCGAAGGATCGTATCCGGGCATGTATTTCCTATACAGGGCTATGTGGTCGTAGATACATCTCCAGCTGCTTGTTGACATTCCGGTAACAACAATAAGATCACACCCGTTATCATCCGAGGCATAGCTGGCGGCACAGTTTCCGGATTCCTTGACAAATCCCGTCTTGGCACACGTTATCGTCGCGCCGATCGGTTTGTCCTCGGCTCGGCGCAGAAACCAGTTCGATATCTCGATCCCGTCAGGGTGCTGGTCAGTTGATGATGTGGTATATGTTCGTGCTGACAGGACCTGCCTGCAAAGGGGATTTGCTATTGCCGCACGCAGTATCATCGCCATGTCATAGCATGTACAGTAATGATCCTCGTCATAGAGGCCGACACAGTTCGTGAAATGCGCGGTCTCGGACAGTCCGAGGGTTTCGAGTTTCTTGTTCATGAGATCCACAAAGGCCTCATGGCTTCCCGCAACATACGTTGCAAGGGAAATGGCAGCATCAGCTCCCGACGGGAGGATCGTCCCGTAGAAAAGGTCCTCGACCCTGACGGTCTCATTATCGGCAAAGCCCACATTGCTGCACCCGTGGCTGTAACTGTAGTAATTGATCTCGGGAGTGACCGTAAAGGACTCCTCGAGCGAGTCCTCCGCAATATTTTCGGCCGCAACCAGCACGGTCATTATCTTGGTCATCGATGCCGGACTGATCCTCGTCTTGCCGTCGCGCATGGCAAGTATCTTCTCATTATTGATATCGATGACTATACCGTATTTGCTGATGACCTCATCGCTCATGCCTTCCGTTTCGGGCGTTTCATCAGCAAAATACTGCGTACTGCGAAGCCTCTCGCGTTCTTCTTCCCTGATCCGTTCCTCATCAAGTACCGTAGTGTCAATGAGCGGGCTTGCGGCATATACAAAAGGACGTCTTGCAAGTTCCTCCTCGAGCGCTTCAAGCTCCCTGTATTCGGATATATCAGCGAACACAAAAAAAAGGATACCTATAAGGAATCCAACGTGTATGGAAAACCTTGCTGCTTTTCGTAAAAATCCGGCACGCTGTATCTCGTACTGCTCTCTCGCAAGCTCCTCTTCGTCAAGCTTTGCCTGCATCTTGCGAAACAGCAGATCCTCAAGTTCACGGCCAAGTTCGAGTCTTATCGCATACATAGATCATGATAATTATATGGGTTTCGGAGGATATTGTCCACTGCGAACCTTTAATCCCGTTTTTCGGTGGTCCGGTTAACGATCACAATGCCCGCGGATACGAGCAGCAGTGCCAGTATACCGGTAAGTGAGAACGCTTCCCTGTTTTCTCCCAGGAAAAGCGCGGAAAGCAGCACTCCCAGGACCGGGTTCATAAATCCGAGGATCGACACACGACTGACCGGATTATGCTTCAGCAGTATCCCCCAGACGGTATAGGCTCCGGCGGAAATAAAGCCCATATACAGAAGGTTCAGTACGCATCCGCTTCCGGCAAAAACAAGGTTTCCGCCCATCAGCCATCCTATCGCCAGAAGGATGATCCCTCCTGTCAGAAACTGATAGCCGCTAAGCATAACGGGATCATCATCCCTCGAAAATATCTTGATACAGCAGCCTGACAGCGCATAGAACAGGTCCGCCGTCAGCATCGCACCCTCTCCCGAAAATGTTATCCCACTTCCTGCCGCCAGAGCCGATCCGCCTCCGAGGATCAGGAATATGCCTGCAAATCCCACAAGACTGCCCGCCAGTTTTCGAAGTGTCATCTTCTCCATCCGGAACACGTAAACAGCCATGACTATCGTCAGGAAATTCCCCGCGGCGTTGATTATCGAGCCCCGAACTCCCGTTGTATGGGCAAGCGCCATAAAGAAGAAATAATACTGTCCTACCGTCTGAAATGCCGCCAGGATCATGATATGCCGTGCCGAACTCCGCGCAGGCAACAACAACTTACGGTTCAGCAGTGATGTGAACACGATCACCATCAGTCCCGCGATGATAAACCTCGCTCCCGCCAGCATGATCCGCGATGCGGTATCTTCCGGACCTATCCCGAACAGTTCGTATGCGATCTTGATCGCAGGCGAAGCACTTCCCCAGAGGATGCAGCAAAACAACGCAGCCGCAAATGTCACGGGAAAATATGCCCATATGCTTTTCTTTCCAGTCTCTTCAGTATTACCGTTCAATGCTCTTTTATCCCTCACTGAACCGAACATCTTCTCCGTCCTTAATCCGAAGTGTCAAAAGTTGTCAAAAAGAACCGTCCCTTTTGACAACTTCTTATCCTAAATCTTGCCAAATTAAATAGCTCATGTCAACCGAAACACCCGTAAATTCATATCTTTCATATTTGACAACATGCTCATATTGGATTATAAATTTTACTATGAATTATCTGATAGTGATACCCGCTTTAAACCCCAAAAGCGACCTTATTGAATATGTTGATACACTAATCGCCAACGGCTATCATCATATACTCCTCGTTGATGACGGGAGCAGAAATGAATGCCGCGCCACTTTTGATGCCATTGAGGCAAAGCCCGGCTGCAGTGTTCTGCGTCATGACGTTAACCTCGGCAAAGGGCGTGCGCTCAAGGATGCGATGAGGTATTATCTCGAAACATATACGGGTGACGGCAGGGATGATGAATCCCCCCGCGGTATCATAACCGTGGATTCGGACGGACAGCATACCGCAGAGGATGTATTCAAAGTTGCAACGGCTATGGATGAAAATCCCGGCTCTCTGATACTCGGTGCCAGAGATTTTGATTCGGATAACGTTCCGTCCAAGAGCAGGTTCGGAAACAAATGTACGGTAGTTGCCCTCAAACTGTTTATCGGCGGGAATATAAGCGACACACAGACAGGTCTTCGAGGAATACCGGAAGGCTCCATAGACAGATTTTCCACTCTTCCCGGGGACAGATTCGAATATGAAACACAGATGCTTATCGACGCGATCCGTTCGGGTACGGACATAAGAGAAGTCCCGATCAGGACAGTATATATCGACAATAACAGCGAGACGCATTTTCACCCTGTGATCGACTCCTTCAAGATTTACAGAGTCATCTTCGGGACTTTCTTTAAATACATGCTCTCGTCGCTGTCATCATTTCTGGTTGATTACGGGATCTTCTGCGGGATGATATTTGCCCTTGGCAGAACGGATATAACTCAAAGCCGTTCAGTATGGATCTCTACTGTCGTATCGAGGATATGTTCTTCGCTCTTTAACTACACCATCAACAGGAAGCTCGTCTTCAGGAGCAGCCGCGGAATGATGACCCTCGTAATGTACTATGTACTCTGTATCGCCGTCATGGCCGCTTCCGCCGCGCTCGTATCCCTCATCGGGGCTACGGGATTTCCCGTGCAGATAGCCAAGATCGTAGTCGATACATTGCTGTTTATAGTCAGTTACCGTGTTCAGAAACAGGTAATCTTCAAGGAGTAAAATATGCGAATTCTCGGAAATATCTTATGGATCATATTTGGCGGGTTACTGAGTGCTCTCGGATGGATCATGGCCGGGGTGCTCTGGTGCATAACCATCATAGGGATCCCCATTGGCATTCAGTGTTTCAAGCTTTCGAGCATATCCTTCAATCCTTTCGGAAAGGAGATCAGATATGAAGGCGGCGCCATGTCGTTTGTGGTAAACGTGATATGGTTTCTGCTCAGCGGATTTGAACTTGCTCTCGGTAATCTGATCCTCGGTGCGCTTTTATGCATCACCATCATAGGAATACCTTTCGGCAAGCAGTTCTTTAAGATTGCCGGTCTGTCACTGCGTCCCTTCGGAGCGCACATCGAGCGAGTTCACTATCTGTAACGATCATTTCCCTTTTATCTCTATCCTGTCCAGTATCCCGGAAACCCCGACATCCCGGTGGGTCAGATACATTCTGGTCACATCCTCGATAAATATTGTGTCTGCTCCGGTCTTTTTACGGATCCTGTCGATGCTCAGGCCTTTATCGATATATTGCATAATCTTTGAAACAAGTTTATAACGATCATCATGCCTGTCAGGCGTACTGTGGGGCAGCCTGAGATCATCCGTCGCCGCATGCCCGTAGTACACAGTGACAGGATTCATCCGAAGAAGCCTGTTCCAGCTTTCTTCCGTCTGTGTTCCCTTAAAAAGTTCAAGTTCATGATAAGGATTAAGATCTCCGACAAAAACCGTTCCGTCATCAAGGCACAGAGAAATACTGTCGTCACTGTGTCCGGGGGTATGAAGGATCTCGCCTTCTATGCCCAGTTTATGAAGAAAGGCCCTGCTGTCTGCGATTTCAATGTTTACCACATTCTCATCGATAATCGGTTTAAAGGATCTGTTACCCTCTTTGGCAAATATCTCATCCGCACTGTGCATGAAATCCTTCTGAACTGCGGGCACGACAATGACCGGCCCCAGCTCTGCGATATCACGGGCTATTCCCATATGATCCGGGTGAAAATGAGAGATAAGGATATAATCGATCTCCTGCACGGGTATGTGTATCTCCCCCATACAGGCACAGAAAGCCGGGAATGAACCTGCCCAGCCGGTATCAAAAAGGATCCGTCCGTTATCCCCTTCGATAAGATATGTATTGGTATTCGAGTACTTCAGTTCATGTATTATCATCATAAAAATCCTGTAGTCCCCGCAGACTGCATAGTTCATCCACGTAGTAAGTTCAAAAACAGGGTTATTACGGTGGCATTGATGAAATCGGCAAATAAGCTGCCCACGATCGGCACCAGGAGAAAAGCCTTAAATGACGGTTTGTATTTCATACAGACAGTCTTCATGTTTGCCAGTGCATTAGGTGTGGCTCCCATACCGAAACCGCAGAATCCGGCAACCATAACAGCCGCATCATAATCCGCACCCATGAATCTAAATACCACATATCTGGCATATAATGCCATAAGTATCATCTGTACGAGCAGAAGCACCATAAGAGGAAGTGCAAGATCAAAAAGATCGTACACCTTCATTGTTATCATGGCTATACCGAGGAACAACGGAAGCATGATATCACCTATATCCGTGATCTTATCCATATCAATATCTATCTTACCGGACAGTTCCCCTATATTTCTGATAACAGCCGCGCATATCATTGACCCGATATACATCGGGAAAGTCATCCCCGTCCTTGACAAAAGCATTGACAATGCCGATCCGATGCCTGCTGCGACAGCCATCTGGAATGCGGGGATCGAATAGCCGAATATACTGTCATGCGTTGACTTTACGATCACACTGTCTTTATAGGGATCTTCCGAAGATGCCGTGCTAAGCAGGTTTTTTCTTACTATCAGGCTGTTGGCAATAGGGCCGCCGATAATCGAACCTGCGATAAGTCCATATGTTGCACCCGCTATACACAGCGAAGATGCTCCGGCAAGTCCGTATTCTTCCAGTATCGGGCCAAAGGCAACTGATGTACCGTGTCCTCCGGTCATCGGAATGGAGCCGGTACATAATCCCAGAAGTTTATCCATCCCAAACAGCATTGCGGACCCGATCGCGACCGTATTCTGCAGGAAAACAAGAACCACGACGAGTAACAGAAAAATACCCAGGCTCTTTCCCCCTGACCGGAGCACTTTAAAATCAGCCTGAAATCCGACGGAAGTAAAGAAAAACACCATACAGACATCGCGCAGGGAAGCATCGAAAACCACTTCCACCATCCCCGTCTCATGCAAAATGCATACGATCGTGGCAACTACTATCCCGCCTATAACAGGAGCCGGAATACAGAAACGTTCCAGCGCTCTGATATGTTTTTTTATCCGATATCCCAGGCTCGTCGCTATTACTGCGATAGCCAGTGTCTGATATGTATCAAAAGAAATTGAAGTCATAAAACGATTTACCTCCAGATTGCGTCCTTTTCTTCTTCGAGTATTATGACAAACTCATACGGATCGGCCTTCGGATGATCCGCCGCGATATCTGAAAACCGTTCGAGGGTTTTTATTATCTTCTCTGTCAGGTCTGTATCGACATCCGTGTAGTTTTCAAGCCGTCCGCCTGTATACCTGTCCTGTTCGATACCGAGAAACAGCTTCTCAGTTTCCGAGTCGAACCTTCCGAATGCCGCCACTATCCCTGCCGCATCGGCAACCAGTTCATCCCATATGGCGTCCTTCTTGTCGGGATACAGCTTCCGGCATATAAAATGTGTGCACTCATGATACTTTCTGATCGTAGCAGACAGAGATATCCATTCTTCATCGGATAACCCGAGCTTTGCTGCCGGTACGGCACTGTATGGTCCCGTTGACAATACTATCAGTGTATCCTTGAAGTTCCTTTTATCTGACGTAAACCGGACAAACTCCATTGTCCAGGCCGATATGATGTCATCCTCCATACTGAGGCTTCCCAGAAACTCTTCCCTGTGACGCTCGATCTTTCTCCGATTGATGACACCATCCAGAAGCGATGCCCCCTGCGTATCGGGAATATCCACCAACTCACACCTGTTTCCCATGATACGGAGAAATGTAACAAAGTCCTCACGTCTGCCAAGTGTTATGACCGCAACGGATCCTGCAGGAGTTTCCTCGTATGACAGGCTGTCCTCTTCGCTTGTGATGAAATGGGACAGATCCCGCGTTTCCGGTTCACGCCCGCGTTCTACGATATCAAGATACTTTTCCTTGGCTCCCGGTCCCGGGGCAACGAAAAGCTGGCGATAGGTATCTGCCAATGTTTTTATGACTTCCGTGTTTTTTACAGACATTTCATTAACTCCCTGTACACTGCGCGCCTTTTTGCAAGACAGAAAGAGCCGAGAACTTTACTGCGTTCTTCCAGGCTCTTACCGGCACATAAATCAAAATATGCGAAGTTTTATTCGGTTTAATCCGAGTCGGTCCTGTCCGGGTAAAACTCGTATTTAATAGTCCAAGCTATCCTCATTTAATAAAAAATCAAACAAGCTTATAATGGTTATACCCTGCTCATTTCTCCAAATCTTTGCATTACCGGATACAATAATTATTTTCTTAAAAGAATCCGATATCCTTACGAGCGAAGCCTGCTCCTGATCAATCTTTTCTTTATCAGGCAAAGCAAATGCAGACTGTATATAATACCGTTTGCTTCCCTGATTGACTACAAAATCTACTTCTAATTGTTTTTTTGTTCTTTTTCCATTCTCATCAACTCTGATTTCCACAACACCAACGTCAACATTA
>JBGUNV010000145.1:0-37208 GCA_045117595.1 Lachnospiraceae bacterium | reverse complement strand
CGGGATCATATTTGGGCTGGTAGTATACGACAAACTCTTCGTTATCAAGTGCCCTCTGCTGGTTCTCATTGACGATGTCCATCCATTTCTGTTCCTCGATTATCTTCTCGTCGAAGAAAGCTATAGCAGAATCGTCTCCGGTCAGCGTTGCACGTGCGGCACCCGCATTGTTATATTCTTTTTCTATATCGATATTTGCGTATTTTGCACCTTTTCTGTCGGTTTCGGTCATCGATCCGATCCTGTCAACACCGACCCAGAAACTGAACTTGTGCTCGTCGTTTATCTTCTCAAGTTTTCTGATCAGCTCCCAGATACGCACTTCAAGCGAATTGATCTCTTCGTATGTAAGAAGGACCGCAAAATGTGCCGCGGAGTGATGTGCCGCCATCTCATGTTTTTCCAGATTCTGCACGATAACATCATATACCTCGCATAGCATCTTATCTCCGTCCTTAACGGAATGGCTCACGCAGTAATTCCTGTAATTGACAAACACGACATCAAGAACGGCGAATTTTTCCGTGGAATTCTGTTTCTTTTTGAGTTCATGCTCCGCATTTGACAGAAACCACAGCCAGTTGTTCTTGCCTGTCGTCTCGTCCATGAAGAACACTTCGGTCATTCGTTTTCTCTTTCTGATATTGCTGCAGAAGAATATGATCATGAACACGAACATGACCAGAGTCTGCAGCAGGACGGCTGCAGCCAGCAGGAAAATGATCACAAGTTCCCGGAAGTAAACGGTAAATCCCATCTTACATATCATCTTCGTGCCGTCTTCAAGCGGCATTTCGATCCACAGCGGCAGTCTGACGGATCCGTTTTCGAATTCCTTACGGCCTATCGAATTTCTGCAAAAGTCGTAGAGCAGCCCCATGAGCAGCTTTGCATCTACCCGGGCCTCCTTATCGGTTCCGGTGTATACGACTCTCATCTGCGAATCCGGATACACCGTGATCTCCTCATTTAAGATATCGAGCAACGCCGGTGAGGACAGATCGCATGTATTATCCCCGTTTATGTTTATGACATTTCCGTCATTTCCGATCATCACATAATCCGTGCCCGAAGTGTTGAGCGCGCTTAAAAGCTCATCATTACCGGAGTTCTTTGCAAGTCTGTATGTGTTTGCGATATTACTGACCCTGGCATATTCATCCCTCACTTTGCTGTCAACTATATACAATGTGAAAAGCGAGAGCATTATCGCGATCGTTGTAAAGATGACAAGGCCTATGGCGAAGAATCCGATCATCGCACCGCCTGTATACGATCTCTTCAACTGACGCAGTTTTTCCTCTTTTTTATTTGCCATAGATCACCTCTCGGAATATCCGTTAAGGGCTAACCCGTTCTATATCATATGAATCGGCATATGAATCCACAACGTTCTTCTTGACCCGGGCCGAGTAATGCGACATGGACAATATATCGGGTGCTGAAAAATCATATGAGTAACTGCCGTCGCTGTTGACCACGATGTCGGAAAATCTGACGGCGGCACATGCGGGACATGATGTTCCGTCCGCCTGCGTTATCACCACGTTATACAATATGTCCAGATCATTGTACGCAAGCCCGAGCGTACCTGCTTTTTCCGGAAATACAGTCTTGAAATACGCGCTCACATATTCGGGATATCCGTATTGGAATGTTGCCTTTCCTCCTATGTAGACGGGAACCAGATTTGCCTCGCAGAATATCCGCACCCCGTATTCATTTGCATCCGTAAAGGCACTCTTGCCCGCCTCAATGGCCTCCTTTATTATCTGTGAAGTCAGCATGGAAGCATCGGACAGATATTTTGAATCCGCAGTTACGGTATATTCGCGTATGCAGTCTTCTTCCGGAACATCGACCTTGTATCCGGTCTCCTCGACCATCTCATCCGTATATGTCGCATGGACCGTGATCTTATCACCTTCGGCATAGGCCTCCTTCGCATCGACTATCTCAAAGAGCATCCTGCCAACGAGCGGGTTTGCGCTGTTGTTTGCCATTGAAACTGCAATGCCGGGCGATACCCCCGAAAATGATACATCAAGGCCGGCAAACACTTCATCGAGCGATACGTGTTTGATATCCTTTAATCCGGTGACCGGAAACGTACCTGAAGTCGAGCTGATATCGATCTTGAGCTTTTCGGCAAGTTCCTTATCACATGATCCGATAACACTGACCTCATCACCGTTTGAAAGTCCCGTGCCGTTGGGTGTCGTAAATGACAGACTCTGCCTGAACCTGACATAATCACCGTCATCTATCGGGTTACTGTGATACCATGCATCATCATGTTCCTGTTTAAGATTGGAAAAAAATCCGTCGATCGCATCGTCGTCCAATAAGACTGTCGCCACTCCGTCTCCACTGTATCCCGTAAATTCTACCCTGGCAAAATCAGTCAGACTGACATCTCTGCTCGGAAGGGTCATTTTGGCACCCACTACCGCTACGGAACACAGGACGAACAGTACGACGAACGATAATACGATCATTACCTCCAGCCGCCGCTGTCTCGCTCTTTGCCGACTTCTGCTATTTTGATTTGTTCTTCTTGAGTTCTTTGGCATTTCCCCTCACTGCCTCCGTTATCTTATCTCCGGCCAGCATCCTTGCGATCTCCTCAACGGAATCATCATATGAAAGAGCTGTGACCGTTGTACTTGTGTGCGACCCCCTTGCACACTTTTCTATCAGAAAATGTGTATCCGCCTGACATGCTATCTGCGGAAGATGTGTTACGGCTATGACCTGACGCCTCCTCGCGATCTCAGACATACGCTCGGCAACAAGAGCTGCCGTTCTTCCGCTTATGCCGGTATCGATCTCATCAAAGATCATAGTTCCGATATTATCCCTCGTGGCCAGTACAGACTTGAGCGCGAGCATTATCCTTGACAGTTCGCCGCCCGATGCTATTTCGGTAAGCGGTTTCTTCGGCTCGCCGGGATTGGTCGATATCATAAATTCAACATCATCACAACCGTCGGCTGTAACCGTGCTCATGTCAGATCTTATTGCTATCTCAAACCCGGCTTCCAGAAAGTTCAGACACTTCAGAGCCTGTTCAAGCTCAGTCTGAAGTACCTGCGCTTCACTTTGCCTGATCGAAGATACTTTTTTACAGGCCTTTGATAATATATCATATAATTCATTTTTTTGCGACAAAAGAGTTTCCAGATACGAATCATAGTCCGCAAGTCGCTCTGTTTCCGCCTTTTCCTTCTCCAGCCTCTCGAATATGGCCGGTATGCTCTGGCCGTATTTCATCTTGAGACTGTTGATCGTATCAAGCCGCTCCTGTACGCGTTCGTATTCTTCAGGTGAATACTCAAGTTCCTCCTCATACGAAGAGATACCTCTTGCTATCTCACTCATAAGATCCTCTGCAGCAAGCAGCTGATCGTACAAAGGCATTGCGCTCTCATCAAGTTCACTGACCTGCTTAAGTGCCATGACCGCATGGCTTATCATTCCCGAAGCACCCGTTCCGTCGCCTGACACTGCCAGGGCCGCTCTCTCGATGATCTCGGCGATCCTGCGTGAATTGTTCATTCTCGCAAACTGCATCTCCAGTTCTTCATCTTCTCCCTCTGAAAGGTTTGCGGCTTCTATTTCTTTTATTACAAACTCGGAATAATCGAGGTCGGCTGCCGATGAATCCCTCCGTAAGCTTGCTTCCTCATATTCTCTTTCCGTCTTTTTATAATCATCATAGGCTTTTCTTAGTTTACATAACTCATCGTCAAACCCTTCCCTGCAGAAACTGTCAAGGATGATCCTGTGATTTTTCTTTTTGAGAAGGGACTGGTGCTCATGCTGTCCGTGAATATCGATAAGATGCTCGGCAATATCACGGATAAACGATGCCGGGACGGTCTCTGCGTTGACCTTGCATACCGACTTGCCGTTTGATATCCTGCGCTGGAGAATGACCTGGTCGTCGGTTAACATAACATCAAGTTCTTCGAGCGCCTTCCTGGTCCTGTCGTTATCAACGGTAAAGACAAGTTCACAAAGCGCATATTCGCTGTCATCCCTTACGACATCTCTGGGCATTCTCGAACCGAGAGCGAAATTGACCGAATCGATGAGTATCGATTTTCCCGCACCGGTCTCACCGGTAAGGATATTGAGCCCGTCGGAAAACTCAATCTCGACATCATCTATAAGAGCTATATTTTTGACATGCAGACTCTGTAACATCAATCCTCCCCTGCAGATCCTTCTATCGTCAGTTCCCGGATACGAGCCCCTCGATCATATCCATGACTTCTCCCACATCCTCGCACGATCGTATGGCACACATTATCGTATCATCCCCAGCGATACATCCTGCCATCTTCGGGATCGAAAGCGCATCGATCGCTGCCGCGACCGCCATAGCCATCCCCGATACGGTCTTGATGACGATTATGTTCGATGCAGCTTCCATGGATACAAATCCCGCTGCAAGTATACCTACCAGCCTGTCTCCTCCGAACGCCCCTCTGTCGGACGAAGGCGCATAACACTGTCTGCCTGAAGCGGATGGTATCTTTCTCAGATTGAGCTGCTTGATATCACGTGATACGGTAGCCTGTGTAACGTTGTATCCCGCATCGGCCAGGAGCCTTGCCAGCTCCTCCTGTGTCTCGACCTCGTTTGCGGAAATGATCTCCATGATCTTCTGGTGTCTGTAGTTCTTCATATCATCCCATCTTCCTGGACAGAACCTCGAGGAAGCTTTCCTTGTTAAGCTTTATAAGGCTGATCGACTCATCGGCCTTCCTGACATGCACTTCATCATCCTCGAACAGTTCCATACACGCACTTCCGTCAAAATAAACACCTATACTCTTACTGCCTCTCTTTGACGGTTTTGCTATCCTGACGACCACCTTATCCTCGGCAGACAGCACCACGGAACGGCTGACCACCTCAAGCGGGCATATGGGCGTGATCACGATCATAGACGAGCCGGGCTCGACTATCGGGCCTCCCGCAGACATATTGTATGCCGTGGAACCTGTCGGAGTTGCGATTATAACACCATCCCCCGATATTGTCGTCAGATATGTATCATTTACCTCTATACAAAACGTCCCGACGCTTGATCCCGAAGCTTTGACCACTATATCATTCACGGCATAGAAGTCTCCCCGTTCCTCTTTCCCGATGACGGGTGTTCCCGACAGCATCATCCTGCCGGTTAACGTATAATCGTCATTAAGGAGCCTGTCCAATGCAGGCGTTATATTATCCCTGTCGACTTCGGCAAGGTATCCGAGATGCCCGAGATTGACCCCGATCATAGGTATCTTCTTCGGTGCGAGCAGCCCCGCAGACTGGATGAACGTACCGTCACCACCGAGCACAATGACACATTCGGTATCATCCGGAATGTTCCTGATCTTCCCGATCTGTTCGCTTTCCGGATCGCTGTTGCGCTCTATGGCTACATGATCGCACACTCCGTCGCGGCTTCTTATATATTCGACGATCTGCCGTGCCTTTTCGGCACCGGGATCCCTGCTTTCATTTGTGATCACAAAAAACCTGTTCATTCGGTTCCTTTCAGGCTCTCAAAAGCCGTATCGACCGTTATGTTTATCCTGCTTTTTATTTCACCCGATATTTCATCGGCATTATCCGCATCACCTGGCATGCTTTTATTTAATAACATCAGATATTCTATGTTCCCCTCGGGACCTTTTATCGGTGAGAAGGTAAGTGATCGCGGGATAAACCCGCACTCACGGGCAACGTCCGTTATTTTTGCGATGACCTCGCAATGTGTCTGCCTGTCCCTGACAACTCCCTTCTTACCCACACGGTCTCTCCCCGCTTCGAACTGGGGCTTGATCAGACACACCATACGCGCGTTATCTTTTAACAGATCATATGCTGCGGGCAGTATCTTGTCGAGTGATATGAACGATACGTCCGCAGAAGCGAAATCTATCGGCTCTGCTACCTGATCACGTGTTACATAACGGAAGTTTGTCTTCTCCATGCATATGACACGTTCATCGTTTCGAAGCTTCCAGTCAAGCTGACCGCGGCCTACATCTATCGCATATACCTTTACGGCTCCGTTTTGCAGCATGCAGTCCGTAAATCCGCCGGTAGAACTTCCTATATCCATGCATATGCAGCCGTCAAGGTCCAGGTCAAACTCATCTATTGCCTTTTCAAGTTTCAAGCCGCCGCGGCTCACGTATTTTAACGTATCACCCCGGACGACTATATCCTCTTCCGTATCTTCAAATGAAGCGCCGGCCTTGTCCTCCCGTATCCCCTTAACGAACACTTTCCCGCTCATGATGACGGCCCTTGCCTTCTCCCGTGACAGGGCCAGGCCTCTTTCCACGAGTATCACATCAAGGCGCTTCTTCATTTATTATCTTCTCCACTATGCTCTCGCAGTCTATCCCGACCTCGTGAGCAAGAACAGAGACATTTCCATGCTCCACGTAATCATCGGGCAGCGCACACACGAGCACATCAACATCGAGTTTGTTGTCGTCCACGCATTTTCTTACATGTTCACCGAATCCACCGCATTCGACATTTTCCTCGAGGGTTACGATCAGTCTGTGCTGTTTGGACAGATATATGACCATCTCCTCATCGATGGGCTTGACAAAACGCGCGTTGATCAGTGAAACATGCCTGCCGTATTTTTCCTTCAGGACATTTCGTACCTGTTCAGCCGTTTTGACCATGCTTCCTACGGCAAAAAGTGCCGTTTCGGTCTCCTCATATATAAGCTCGCTCTGCCCGTATATCACAGGTTTTCTGTATTCCTCAAGTCCGTCATACGCCAGCCCTCTCGGATAACGGATAGCTACGGGTGAGCCGTATTTGACGGCAAATTTGAGCATATCCGAAAGCTCCCACTTGTTCTTGGGGGCCATCACTGTCATGTTTGGTATCGTCGACAGAAATGACAGATCAAATATACCCTGATGGGTCTCTCCGTCCGATCCGACAATACCGGCCCTGTCTATCGCAAATACAACGGGAAGATCCTGTATGCATACGTCGTGGATTATCTGGTCATATGCCCTTTGCAGGAATGAAGAGTAGATCGCAACTATCGGAACAAGTCCGCCTGCCGCAAGTCCCGCGGCAAAGGTCACAGCATGTTCTTCGGCGATACCGACGTCAAAAAATCTCTCCGGAAACCTTCGCGAGAACCTCTTGAGTCCCGTACCGTCGGGCATGGCTGCCGTTATGGCACAGACCCTGGGATTTCTCTCGGCAAGCTTGAGCATGACGGTAGAGAAAACATCGGTATAGTTGGCCTTTGTCCTGTTGACCGCCGGCAGTCCGGTCTCGATATCAAACGGTTCGGCGCCGTGGAATCTGGCCGGATGACGCTCCGCAGGAGCATATCCTTTACCCTTCTGGGTCAACACGTGAACTATGACACATTTGGGATATCTCCTGGCCTCACGGAATACCTTGACCATCGCCTTGATATCATGTCCGTCGACGGGTCCGAGATACGTTATCCCCATATCCTCAAAGAACATCCCGGGAACCACAAGCTGCTTAAAGCTGCTCTTGTATTTTTTGAGCTTATCTACAACGGCTACACCGCCCGGAACCTTGTTTAAGGCCTCCTCAAGACCCATCTTGAAGTTCCTGTATGCATCCGCCGTACGGATATCCTGCAGATAACTTGAAACACCGCCCACATTCTCGGCGATCGACATGTTGTTATCGTTCAGGATTATGACATAATTAGTCTTCAGATCCGCTGCATTGTTAAGCGCCTCGTAGGCCATTCCGCCCGTAAGCGCCCCGTCACCGATGACCGCATAGACACCGTAATCGGCTCCGGCCAGATCTCTTGCCTTGGCAAGCCCCAGTCCCGCGGAGATCGAAGTTGATGAGTGTCCCGTATCAAATACATCACAGTTCGACTCACGTCTTTTGGGAAATCCCGACAGTCCCCCGAACTTCCTGAGCGTATCGAATTCATCCTTGCGCCCCGTCAGAAGCTTGTGGGTATAGCTCTGATGTCCCACATCCCAGACGATCTTGTCCTGCGGAAGATCTGCGGCAAGATGAAGCGCCATCGTCAGTTCGACCGCGCCGAGATTCGAGCCGAGATGTCCCCCGTTCACACTGATCTTCTGTATGAGAAAGTCCCTTATCTCCTGGGCAAGCTCATCAAGATCACCCGCTCCGACATCCTTTATGTCATTTGTTTTGTTGATCGAATCAAGTATCATTTTTATCCGTTCTCTTCGAGTTTGGCCACTTTCTTTTCAACATCCTCTATGACCTTCTTACAGTTGTCAAGAAGCACCATTCCCTCCTTGTACAGCGAAAATGAGTCTTCGAGCGGAAGTGAATCATCCGAAAGCTTATCCATTACTTCGTCTATCTTTTCAAAAGTTTCCTCAAGCGTCATCGTTCTCCCTCTTTCTGATCTGTGTTGCCATAGCCTTTATCTGACCTTCTCTCATGGTAAGCGTCAGCTCGTCGCCGACATTTACGGTTCCTATATCGGTAACCCTTTTGCCGTCCTTACCGGTTACGGCTGCAAATCCGTGACCGATCCTCTCTACCGGCGAAAGGGCTTTGTATTTTTCCAGATATATCAGAAGTTTTGACTTCGAGGCATCGAGCCTTTTCTTCATCAGTGATTCGAGGCGCTCTCTACTTGCCGAATATGCCAGCTTTCTCAGCTTGATCCTGGATTTCGGAGAAAGCGCATCCATCCGCAGCATTCTCTGCCTCAGCCCGTTTTCCGCAACATCTATGTGCCTGCTTATCAGCTGGTCAAGCCTTATCGCGCACATATCGACATCGCGTACGAAATCCTCATAAACGAACACCGCAAGCTCGGCGGCGGCAGAAGGTGTTGGTGCATGCATGTCCGCGACCATGTCCGTTATCGACACATCATCTCCGTGACCTACAGCGGAGATTATCGGTATCGTGCACTCAAATATCGCATTTGCAAGTTCCTCGTCATTAAATGCGGACAGATCCTCGTCGGATCCTCCTCCGCGGCCTATTATCATAACGTCGACGCCCTGCGCGGACAGTTCCTCAATTCCCTCTATGATCGACCGGGCTGCTCCTTCTCCCTGTACCTTCGCAGGCTGAAGTATGATCTCGACACCGGGATTCCTTCTTGCGGCAACCTGCCTTATATCGTGAATGACCGATCCCGTCGGAGATGTTACGACACCGATCCTGAAACTGTATTTCGGGATCTTCTGTTTGTACATCGGGGCAAACATCCCCTTCTCCTCGAGCTTTGCGATAAGACGCTGCAGTTCCTCGTGCTGCGCACCTTCGCCCGCCATGCTCACACTCTGTACATACAGCTGGCAGACACCGCTCTTCTCGTAAAAACTTACGTATCCCCTGGCCTCAATACTGTCGCCGTCCTTGAGCTTTGTCTTCATCTTCAGGGCATTTCCCCGGTACATAACGGCAGGAAGTATTGAACTTTCATCCTTCATTGAGAAGAAAACATGACCTGAGGAATGGTATTTGAGGTTGCTCACCTCTCCCGACACGACAACAGAATGCAGGAAATAGTCCTGCGTGAACATATTTTTGATATAGTCATTGATCTGACTGACTGTATAAACACTCATACAAATAATCTATCCGGCAAAAGTGGCGAGTATGCCGTTGACGAACGCTGCGGAACTGTCCTGTCCGTATCTCTTGGCAAGTTCTACCGCCTCATCTATCGCAACGCTTACCGGGATGTCGTCATCATACAGCATCTCATATAATCCGAGACGAAGCGCCGTCAGTTCTACCTTCCCTATACGCTCAAGACTCCACCCTTTTGCTGCGCTGTCTATCTTCTCATCCAGTTCGCCAAGGCGGCTTACTATGCCGTCGTACTTGGCAGTCATATACTGTCTGTCCTTATCCGGAATATCGGAACCGGTGCTGTCAAGCTCATCCTCGGCAAACCCGTCCTCAAAGTACAGACCTACCTGCTCCGGCATGTCCTCCGGCTGATTAAACTCGATTCGAAACAGGAGCCTGAACAGGTGCTCCCTTATCTTCGTTCTAGTCATCTGTATCTCTTGACACCCTACTTCAGATCCACACCCGCAATACGGACATTGACATCAGATACCTCAAGTCCCGTCATGTTCTCGATCGAGGTCCTGACGCGTTCCTGAACTGCCTTGCCTACCACGGGAAGTGAGTACCCGTACTTGACCGCTATTGCCATATCTACCGACACTATCCTGTCACAGACCTCAACCCTGAGGTCCTTCGAATAATTCTTGATGCCGACTATGTTCTTCAGCTCATTCGGCTTCACGCCGCCGTGAACAAGAGAAACACCTTCAACCTCACCTGCCGCTATCGCAGCTATATTGGCAACAACCTCGTCGGATATCCGAACATCGCCCAGTACTTCATCATTAACAGCGTAATTCTCTTCCATAGCTATTCACCACCTTGATCTTTTATAAAAAAGCGCTTCTACAATTTTACCACAATACGGGCCGATTTCATAGTGAAATCATTATCAAATTTCGCTCGACAAACTCAACGTACCTGACATTCGTGGTTCCGAGATATTCAAAAATGTGCTGTCCTTCAAACAGATGCTCCTTCATTTTCTCAAACACTTCGGGAGAATCCGCCTTCAGGAACAGATAACGTTCACCTTCGGAAAGCGCCGACTCGAATGCCCTGGCAAACTGTTCCGGATCGATGTCGGTAAAATACAGGCCTTCATGACGGTAATAATTATCCTCCATAGAGTTGCAGTGCGGCATCTGGACTACCGGATCCGGCTCGTGCGTATCGAGAAGGCTGACATCATCAACAAGGAAGAACTCATAGTTTACATCTATGCCGTCAGAAACATTACCGTCGGTATCCATCAGTGTTATTGCCGCATCTCCCCAGGTAACATCCACGTTATAAAACAGCCCGTCACACTTGACGATATTCCACACATGACCGCCCCATTCGGCATTCCGGGCATCGGCGAGCTCCCTCTGGTCAGGTACGCCGTTTCGGCCGCACGCCTTACCGTTTACAAGCGTACAGAAGATCCCCATCCTGTTCAGGATAAGCTGCATCATCTTGGTATATCCCTGGCAGACTGTTCTTCCGTTCTCGACAACACTTAAGATGTTCTGGTTATTCTCCGATTCGGTTGTATATTCGTTGTTCCTGATAAGATATTCATAGACATATCTGATCCTGTCATAATCGCTCCCTCCTTCCGGGCAGGAGGCAATGACAGTGTTCACATAGTCCTCGATCTTCTGATTCTTCTGTGCGATCTCATCCGTATCGTATGTATAGGTCCCTGAAAAGACGATCTTCCTGAGAGCATCACCGTGCATGTATTTGCCGATCGAATATCCCTTGACATAGAATATCTCCGGATGATCGACCATCACCGCGCGAAACGCGAGATCGATCTCGTCGGGATCGTTACTCGACAGCTCGACCTTCTCCAGATGATCCTCCAGAATGGCCAGGATCTCGCAATAACAGTTCCTTGCCGATTCACCAAGCTCACTGTATGCATAATTGGATCCGTCAAATACAGCCATATTGGCTTCGACCATCGCCAGGTTTCTCGACGGAAGCCTGTTACTGCCGTTATCCTCGGCCTCCGATTCCTCTATCACGTCCACCGATGTCTCATGTACATCGCCGTTTATATCTATAACCTGTATAGCTGCGGGCGCAGAGGGGTTTTCGGACTCGCTGATAACATCTGTTGTGCTATCGCACGCACAGGCGGAAAATCCCATGATCGCAGCAAATATAGCGCATGTTATTTTTTTTGAAATGTCAGTTTCTCGAGAACTCCTCAAGTACAAGTCCCTCATTTCTCTCAAGCGTCATACCAATGCTCCAGCTGTTCACAAAGAGCAGCAACGGCCTGTCCTTCAGATCCGTGACCTTCTTCATATCCGAAGTCCCGGTCAGTTTTTCTATATCGATATCCCTGTTCGCGATCCACCTGATATGCTCGTACGGAAGCGTATCCAGCCTGATCTCGACATTATATTCGTTCTCAAGCCTGTATTTGAGCACCTCAAACTGCAGCATACCGACAACTCCGACGATTATCTCCTCAAGACCCGTATTGATCTCATGGAAGATCTGTATCGCGCCCTCCTGGGCTATCTGCGTGATACCCTTTACAAACTGCTTACGCTTCATGGTATCTACCTGGCGAACCCTGGCAAAATGCTCCGGTGCAAATGTCGGTATACCCTCAAATGAAAACTTTACGTTCGGAGAGCATACGGTATCTCCTATGGAAAAGATTCCGGGATCGAACACACCGATTATATCTCCCGCATATGCTTCCTCAACTATATGCCTCTCGCTCGCCATCATCTGTTGCGGCTGAGAGAGCCTCATGACCTTGCCGCCCTGCACATGGAGCACTTCCATTCCGGCACTGAATCTGCCCGAGCATATGCGCATGAACGCGATCCTGTCCCTGTGGGCCTTGTTCATATTAGCCTGGATCTTGAAGACAAATGCCGAAAAATCATCGGACACGGGCTCTATGACTCCATCATCAGACATGCGCGCAAGCGGAGACGATGTCAGGTCAAGGAAATTCTGCAAAAACAGTTCCACACCGAAGTTCGTAAGGGCCGATCCGAAGAACACCGGGGAAAGTATCCCCCCGTCAACTTCATCCCTGTCAAACGGACTTCCCGCGCCGTCAAGCAGCTCCACATCCTCCATCAGTTTATCATATGAAGCAGGGCCGAGCACCCGGGCAAGAGTGTCGTTATCCGAAAGCGGTATGATTTCGGCATGCCCCTCTTTTGTACCCTTCTGGGTATCGGAGAACACGACGACAGCCTCCCTCTTACGGTCATATACTCCCTTGAACTCCTTTCCGGAGCCTATAGGCCAGTTCATGGGGCAGGTAGGTATGCCGAGTTCGTTTTCTATATCATCAAGCAGCTCAAACGGATCTCTTGCATCGCGGTCAAGCTTGTTGATGAACGTAAATATAGGTATCTTTCTCATGGCGCAGACCTTGAACAGCTTACGTGTCTGCGGTTCAACACCCTTGGCCGCATCTATCACCATCACCGCGGAATCCGCTGCCATCAGCGTCCTGTAAGTATCCTCCGAAAAGTCCTGGTGTCCGGGCGTATCAAGTATATTGATGCAGAATCCTCCGTAATTGAACTGCAGTACCGATGAAGTTACCGATATACCTCTTTCCTTTTCTATCTCCATCCAGTCGGAGACAGCATGTCGTGCAGTTGCCTTTCCCTTTACCGACCCTGCCAGGTTGATCGCTCCACCGTATAACAGAAACTTCTCCGTCAGAGTTGTCTTACCGGCATCCGGATGGGATATGATCGCAAATGTCCTTCTTTTTTCTATCTCACTCTTTAACTGTGCGTTGGCCATGGTGTTTTTTTACTTCCTTCGCTATGATAACATATGTATTTTATTTATCAAAAATCGTTGACCGAGGTGGTCTAACATTTTTGTCATTTTTCTGCATGTGCGTGACTGTTATTTATAGTTGTAATTAACGTGATAACAGGTTTGATCATACAATATATTGTAAAATAAATGTTAGTCTATGTTAACATGTGTCACGTCAACACATTTTCCGTTTTCACTCCCGTCCGCGCAGGATCACAGTATGTTCTCCCCTTCCACCCTGCTTATCTCGCTCTTTGGAAGACCCAGGAAAGCAAGCGTAGTTGCCGCAATATCGGCAAATGTCGGGCGTGTTCCGAGATTTCCCCCTTTTGTGCCTTTTGCCTTTTCAAAATCCGGACCACAGCAAAGCAGCGGGACATACTCTCTCGTATGGTCGGTAGTTGCCATATAACCGGGATCGCAGCCGTGATCCGCAGTGATCATCAGCAGATCATCCTCGCGAAGCCTTCCTGCTATCTCAGGGAGCTTTTCATCGAAATACGCCACAGCCTTCGCATAACCGTCTATATCGCGTCTGTGACCGTAGAGCATATCGTAATCGACAAGATTAACGAACATGAGCCCGTCAAAATCACGGTCGAGCATCTGTATCGTCTTCTCTATTCCCTCTTCGTTTCCGGATGTATATGTGTATTCGGTAATACCGCGTCCCGCGAAAATATCATGGATCTTCCCTATCGCGATGACATCGCGTCCGTTATCGCAAAGGACATCGAGCATCGTATCGCCCGGAGGTTCGAGCGAAAAATCGTGTCTGTGGCTCGTTCTCGTATAATTGCCGCTTGTACCGATAAAAGGCCTGGCTATTACCCTTCCGACACCATGCGGCCCGGTCAGTATCCTTCTGGCCGTCCTGCATATATCATAAAGTTCCTCGCACGGAACTATATCCTCGTGAGCCGCGATCTGGAATACGGAATCCGCAGACGTATACACTATCAGATTACCGGTGGCAACATGCTCATCCCCGTAATCGTTTATGACCTTCGTGCCCGAATACGGCAGGTTGCACAGCACCTTTCTGCCGGTTTCCGCCTCAAATCTTCCTATTATATCCTCGGGAAATCCGTTCGGATATGTAGGCAGCGGAGACGGTGATACAAGACCCGCTATCTCCCAGTGCCCTATAGTGGTATCCTTGCCCATAGACCGCTCGCGGAGCCTTGCATAGGTACCGGTCGGTACAATATCCATCTCCGGCAGGCTGCGCGCCGTTTCTATGCCGTCTATCCTGAAAAGCCCCAGTTTTGCAAGGTTATCCGCCTTAAAATACGGGCTCTTTGTACACGATCTGAGCGTATTTGTGCCCGCATCGCCAAAAGCGGCTGCATCAGGCTCTTCGCCTATACCAAAACTGTCCATTACGATGATAATAACTCTTTTCGCCATCACAATCCCCCGTTTCCGATCGAAAGCATGCCAAATCGCATTATTTTATCACATAAGGTGTGTATTGTTAAGGTCAAACAGGCGACATGACGCAAATAACACGTCAAATTGAATACATAAAATTGTATGAAAATTCACGTGAGTTTTTAGTTATTTTCGGAATTACACATAATTGTAGCGTTTTATCCACATTTTCCTCCTTCATGCCAAAAATTCGTTCGAAAAGAAAGATTATGTCAAACGGTCATTTTGAAAAAGTATGATAAATACTGATTATATCACGTATGTTATTATTACTGTTACATTTATTATATCATATTATAATGTTTTGTCATTTTGTGGATAAGGTCGAAAATGTTGTCAGTTACCCTTTTATAACGACAGGAATCTTAAACATGCCTTCACAATATACAGACGTTTTTTTATAAAATTATCAGACAATTACCCGCAGATACGAAGTATAAAGCAAAGGCTCCCCGGGATCATCCGGAAAGCCTTTGTGATTATGATCTGGTTTGATCTGGTTTGATCTGCCTTAATATCCGGCTGATCGGTTACTGTAATGCATCCTTGATACTAAATGACATCCTGCCCATCTTGTCCTTGCCAAGACACTTGACGGTTACAACATCGCCGAGGGTGAGCACATCCTCTACGTGGTTGATGCGTTCCTTGGCTATCTTGGATATATGGACCATTCCTTCCTTACCGGGAGCGAACTCAACGAATGCACCGAATTCCTTGATCGATACAACCTTGCCCTTGAATATCTGACCGGCTTCGAAATCAGTAGTAATGATCCTGATCAGCTCGATCGCCTTGTCCATATTCTCCTGATTGGTACCGCAAACGCTTACCGCACCGTCATCAGTGATATCTATCTTCACGTCACACTGGTCGATGATCGCATTGATCGTCTTGCCGCGCTGTCCGACAACATCACCGATCTTCTCGGGATCGATCTTGATCTGAACGATCTTGGGAGCATATTCGTTGACTGTCTTGCGGGGCTCGGCTATAGCGGGCTTCATGCAGTTATCCATGATGTAGAGCCTTGCCTCACGGCATCTTGCGATAGCGCCCTCAACTATGGGACGTGTAAGTCCGTGGATCTTGATATCCATCTGGATCGCCGTGATACCGTCCGTAGTGCCCGTTACCTTGAAGTCCATGTCACCGAAGAAATCCTCAAGTCCCTGGATATCCGTAAGGAGTACGAAATCATCATCCGTATCACCCGTTACAAGTCCGCATGAGATACCGGCTACCATCTTCTTGATCGGAACACCTGCAGCCATGAGCGACATACAGCTCGCGCATGTGCTGGCCATTGATGTTGAGCCGTTACTCTCAAATGTCTCTGATACGCAGCGGATCGCATAAGGGAACTCCTCCTCGGAAGGAAGTACCGGTATCAGTGCACGCTCTGCAAGAGCACCATGTCCGATCTCTCTTCTGCCCGGGCCTCTTGAAGGCTTGGTCTCACCTACCGAATATGAAGGGAAGTTATAATGATGGATATATCTCTTGGATGTCTCAAATGAATCAAGACCGTCTACCTTCTGCATATCCGAAAGCGGAGCAAGTGTTGTGATATCACATATCTGTGTCTGTCCGCGGGTGAACATTGCGCTTCCGTGTACTCTCGGGATGAGATCGACCTCTGCGGCAAGAGGACGGATCTGAGTGATCTCACGTCCGTCGGGACGCTTATGATCCTTGAGGATCATCTTACGGATCGTCTTCTTTTCATACTGATAGATCGCCTCACCGAGTATAGCGAGCCATTCCTCGTTATCGGCAAACTTCTCTTCACATTTCTCCGTGATGTCTCTGATATTGGCTTCACGTGTCTGCTTGTCATCCGTAAATACGGCCACTTCCATCTCATCAGGAGGACATACTTCGCGGATCGCCGCAAACAGTTCCTCAGGTATGGCACAGCTCGTATATTCGTGCTTGGGCTTACCTACCTCGGCAACGATCCTGTCGATGAACGCAATGATCTCCTGGTTGATGCCGTGTGCCATGTAAATAGCCTCGATCATCTTGTCCTCGGGGATCTCATTTGCACCTGCTTCGATCATTATGACCTTTTCCCTTGTAGATGCAACCGTAAGGTTAAGATCGCCGTTCTTCCACTGTTCCTGTGAAGGGTTGACGATGAACTGTCCGTCAGCCATACCGATCTGGGTAGTAGCGCACGGACCGTCAAAAGGGATATCCGAGATCGTCGTTGCGATAGCTGAGCCGAGCATTGCAACAAGCTCGGGACGACACTCGGGATCTACTGATAACACCAGATTGTTCAGGGTACAGTCATTGCGGTAATCCTTCGGGAACAGAGGTCTCATCGGACGGTCAATGACACGTGCCGTAAGAACCGCATTCTCGCTGGCCTTTCCCTCACGCTTATTAAATCCGCCGGGGATCTTGCCTACCGCATACATCTTCTCTTCGAATTCAACACTTAAAGGGAAGAAATCAATCCCCTCTCTGGGTTTTTCCGATGCTGTTGCAGTGGAAAGTACCGTTGTATCACCGTAATGCATGAGTGCGGCTCCGTTTGCCTGTTTTGCGACACGGCCCACATCAACGGTGAGAGTACGTCCACCAAGTTCCATTGAGTAACTTTTGTACATTTTCTCTCTCCTTCTTCTCTTCTTCCGGCCAGAGCCCATCCCACTTATGCGGACAGTGGCCAACCACATATTAAAAATCACATAAAGGGACGGCGTATTACCGTCCCTTTTATTGATGATTTATCGTCTGATACCAAGTTTCTCTATAAGAGTTCTGTATCTGTTGATATCCTTCTTCTTCAGATAATCGAGAAGTCCTCTTCTCTGACCGATCATCTTGTACATACCTCTTGCTGAATGATGATCCTTCGGATTGGCCTTCAGATGCTCCGTAAGTTCGGCGATCCTTGCCGTAAGTACTGCTACCTGAACCTCAGGTGAACCCGTATCATTGGGTACTCTTGCGTATTCCTGCATGATCGCAGCTTTTTTCTCTTTAGTTATCATAAAATCCTCCTTACCGCTTTCGCGTATATCAATAGATTAACCCCCGGTACTGCGACAGGGTACGTATCCCTTGACGAAGTACGGGTTTGTACAACATCCGCTATTGTACCACACGGACATCCACTTGTAAACAACATTATGCGTGATTTTACAATATCTTTATGGCATTTTCCTTGTGCCATTTCTGCCCGTCAAAGATGTCCTCCTTGATCTTCCTGTTCAGATCGGACACCTTGTAGTATTTAAGTTCCTCGCGCTTGTACTTAAGGAGCGCTATCGAAACCTCTCCCCTCTGTATCCCGCGCACACCTCCGTATATGTATGTTTCAAACACCCGCAGGTCATTCCTGACGTTTGTGATGGATTCAAAACACTCATCATCATAGATCGTCTTGGAATAATATACTCCGTCAAGCGGGATGATCTTGCCGTCGGGAATATCGAGTACATAATAGTACATTCCCGAAACGACTCTTACCGGATCCCTGTGGAATTTTCCATGAGCAAAATACGGATAATATGAAAGTTCTATGATCCTGTCGACCTTTCCTTCAGCCGCAAGTTCCTTCAGATAGGTGGAACTGATCTCTCTTTTGCCGTCCTTCAGCTTACTGATTATCTCGACCTCATAATCGTACAGTGGACCGAAATCGCGGAGCATCTGGGCATTTCCCTCAGCACCGTGTCCGAACGAACAGTCGGTTCCCACAACTACGGCTTTGGCGTTCATCTTATCGACGATGTATTCCTCGATAAAATGTCTGGCACCTATCGATGCGGTCTTCTCATAGAAAGGGAATTCAACATAATAATCAACTCCGAGTTCGGCAAAGATACGTCTCTTCTCCTCATTGGTAAGAAGCACTCCCTTATCACTGCCGAATCCGAGGCTCGACGGCGGAGTATCAAACGTCAGGACACATGTCTTGTAGCCCCTGGTGATGTATTTCTTCATCATGTCTACTATATACATATGACCCTTGTGGACGCCGTCAAACTTTCCTAATGAAACAACGGTCGGTTCCGTGATCTTAAATTCTGTTGTTCCTGATATGATCTTCATGCAGGTATGTTACCGTTCCTCTCCGGAATTCAAAAACATCTTGTATGGTTTGTAGATATCACCCGGTTTTTTATACTCATACACACCGATAAAGCGCCCTGTGCTGTCATACATCCTGATCCGCATGCCGTCATCCGTATCAGCTGTTATATCCCCTGCCGATCTGCGCACTTTCGATCCCGGGATCACATTTCCGTTATGCAGGAGCTTTGATGTTCCGGGATCCGCATCGAAGCGTTCAAGATCCCCGAATATCTCCTCTACGCCAAGAATAACTTCTGATATTCTGTCTTCATTCGCCGCTTTTTCTATATCATCTATCCTGTAAGCATCCTCTGCGGTAAATTCTCCGACCTTCGTTCTGGTCAGTGTCTCCATAGCCGCACCACATCCGAGGACCTTTCCGATATCATCGATGAGTGATCTGATATATGTACCTTTCCCGCATTTTACCCTTATCATAACATGCGGTATTGAAATATCGAGAATATCTATATCATATATCTGTACAAAAACGCTCCTGCGTTCTACGACTACTCCGCTCCTTGCAAGATCGTAAAGTTTCCTGCCGCCGACTTTCCTCGCCGAGTACATCGGGGGCACCTGATCATAACCGCCGATGAAGGATCTGACGGCTTTAACGATCTCATCCTTGGTTGACATAACTTCTCGTTTCTCTTGAATAACGCCAGTTATGTCAAGCGTATCATATGTCTCTCCGAGTATCATGCCGGCTACATACTCTTTATCGTGATCGGTAAAACTCTCACAGAGTTTTGTTGCATCACCCACACAAACGGGGAGCACTCCTTCGGCCATCGGATCGAGTGTCCCTGTATGTCCTATCTTCCTTGTATGTAATATCCCCCGAAGTCTTGCAACCACATCATGGCTCGTATAACCGGGCTCCTTGTAGATATTGATGATCCCGTTCATCTATTTTGCCGTCTCCGGTTTCATCTGCTTTGCTATCTCGGCGGAGAGCGCATTGATGACATCATAGTAGGTTCCGTTCATCTCGACTCCGGCTGCACGGTCATGTCCGCCACCGCCGAATACCGTCGCGACGGTTGCCACGTTTACGGTCCCGTTGGATCTCATACTGACCTTGTACTTCTGCATGCCCATTTCATACATGAATATGGCAACATCCACACCTCTCGTATTCCCGAGCTGGTTGACTATGCCTTCAAGATGCTTGGGGAGCACATTATAGAAATCCATCATCTTCCTGTCGACCATGCTGACTATGCATCTTCCGTCCATGAACAGGATGCTCTCAAGAAGAGCGCGGCCGAGTATCTGATTCTGGACATAGGTCTTTTCGTAAAATGTCCGCTTGATTATGGCAGGCCCGTCAAAATCATATTCAACGAGCTGTCCCACGATCTCAAAACTCTTCCTGCTCATATTCGAGTACTGGAACACTCCCGAATCGTGAACTATCCCTGTAAACAGGCACATGGCTATATCGTCGTCAATGTACCTGCGGTCCATCGTCGGGAAAAGCACCTCGCACGTACTGGAGGCTTCCGGATCTATGAGATTGACATCCGCTATACCGGTATTTGTCTCATGATGATCAACGCATATCGTCTTTCCTGCTTCGTCAAAGAACCATTCGGATTCTCCGAGCCGGTCGACGGCACTTACATCAAGCGCAATGAACACGTCATATTTTTCCTTCGGAGAATATGTCAGGTTCATCTCGTCATAACCCTTCAGATACGAAAAGATCGTCGGAGGGTTATCCTGGGTAAAAACCGTTATCTTCGCATCACCCAGCGCATTTTTGAGATAGTTGTAAACGGCAAGCGTTGAACTGATACAGTCCCCGTCAGGCCTTATATGGCCCGCGATCGCAACACTTTTTGCACTGCCGATCTCTTCAAGCAGATTCATTCGTCTCCCTCGCCGGATTCCTTCTCTTTTTCGTGAATGGGCGCCATGACCTCATCGATCTTTGCCGACATCGCCATTCCGTACTCCGTAGATGTATCCGGAATAAATGTGAGTTCCGGTGTATTACGCAGGTTCAACGTTGAGGCAAGATGATGCCTGATAAAACCTTCGGCATTCCTCAGCCCTTCCATCGTCTCACTTCTCGTAAACTCGTCACCGAGAACGCTGATATATACCTTGCATGTCTTCAGGTCCGGAGCGACCTCTACATCCGTAACGCACGTCATGGGTGCGATCCTCGGATCCTTGATCCCACCGCGGATAAGATTGGCCAGTTCCTTCATGACCTCCGCATTTATCCGGGTGTTCTTGATACTGTTCTTTCTCATTTTCTGGGCACCTCTACCATGATGTATCCCTCGACAACGTCAAGCTCCGCAAAATCGCCGAAATCTTCAAATACAAGACCGCACTCGAAGCCTGCCTTGACTTCCTTGACATCGTCCTTGAACCTCTTGAGCGAAGCAAGCTTTCCTTCGTATATCTGCTCGCCCTCTCTTGTTATCCTGATAAGGCAGCCTCTCTGCATGATACCGTCGAGCATGTATGCACCGGCAATGTTCCCTATGCCGCTGGCCTTGAATATCTGACGGATCTCCGCATGTCCGAGAACCTTCTCTTCGAATATAGGATCGAGCATACCCTTCATGGCATCCTCTACATCCTCTATAGCCTTGTAGATAACATCATACAGTCTGACATCCACGCCTTCGCTCTCTGCCGTAGCCTTGGCTGTCGCATCGGGACGGACATTGAAACCGATGATGATGGCATCCGAAGCACTTGCGAGAATAACATCCGATTCGTTGATGGCACCAACACCGCTGTGGATGACCTTGACCACAACCTCCTCGTTGGAAAGCTTTAACAGTGATTCCTTGACGGCCTCAACCGATCCCTGTACATCAGCCTTGAGTATAAGATTGAGTTCCTTGAGGTTACCCTCCTGGATCTTGGAGAACAGGCCTTCAAGCGACATCTTCGACTTCATCTTGGACTCATCGAGCAGCTTAACCTTGTTCTGAGCGATAAATGTCTGGGCAAAATTCTTGGCTTCCTTGTCGGAATCAAGTGAAACAAATACTTCTCCGGCACCCGGTACATCATCAAGTCCAAGTATCTCAACAGGAGTTGAAGGTCCGGCTTCCTTAACGCGTCTGCCGCTGTCATCTATCATGGCCCTGACCTTACCGTGGGAAGGACCTGCGGCGATAAAGTCGCCGACCTTCAGCGTACCCTTCTGTACGAGAACGGTAGCCACGGGGCCGCGTCCCTTGTCGAGCTGGGCCTCTATTACCATACCTCTTGCCTTCCTCTTCGCATTAGCCTTGAGTTCGAGTATATCGCTTGTAAGAAGTATCATCTCGAGCAGTTCCTTGATACCCTCACCTGTCTTGGCGGAAACCGGTGCAAATACCGTGCTGCCGCCCCAGTCCTCAGGTACGAGCTCGTATTCCGACAGTTCCTGCTTGACCCTGTCGATGTTGGCCGATGGTTTATCTATCTTGTTGACGGCAACGATGATCTCTATACCCGCTGCCTTCGCATGGTTAATAGCCTCAACGGTCTGGGGCATAACACCGTCATCTGCGGCAACGACAAGTATCGCGATATCCGTTGCGTTTGCACCACGCATACGCATTGCCGTGAACGCTTCATGACCGGGAGTATCAAGGAATGTGATCTTCCTGCCGTTGACGTTGACAACATAAGCACCGATCGCCTGTGTGATACCGCCGGCCTCACCCTCTATGACCTTGGTGTTACGGATCGCATCGAGCAGTGATGTCTTACCGTGATCGACGTGACCCATTACGCATATAACAGGCGGACGCGGAGTCATTGTTGCAGGATCATCATCTTCCTCCCTGAGCAGTTCCTCAATGACATCAACAACAACTTCCTTCTCGCAGAGAATATCATATTCAACCGCGATCTCCTCAGCCTCTTCGTATGAGATCTCTTCATTGACGGTCACTGCCTTGCCCTGAAGGAACAGCTTCTTGATGATCTGTGAAGACTGGATCTTCATCTTGTCGGCAAGCTCCTTGATCGTGATCGTTTCGGGAAGAGTGATAACCTTTATCTTCTCCTCTTCGGGTTCAGCCTTCTTGACCTCAGGGCGTACAGGCATCTTGGGGCCCTTGCCCTTGACCTGTTTTCCTCCCTTGAAACCGTCCTCGTTCTCGTAGATACGGTCCTTCTTGTTCTTATCCTTGGAAGTATTTCCCTTCTTGTCGCTTCCTCCCTTGCGGGCATCCTTGGCCGGTTCCGAGGACGTGTTAAATCCGCGTCCCTGGTTGATGACGATACCGCCTCTCTGGCGATTGTCATTCCTTACAGGACGCTCCGGCTGTGCAGGTCTTGCTCCTGAAGCTGGGCGTTCCGGCTGTGCGGGTTTTCCTCCTGCAGGTCTCGTTCCGGCAGGTCTTGCGGGAGCCGGTGCGGCTGCTGCAGGGGTTGCGACTGTTTCCGGTTTAACACTTCCAGCAGTACTGCCATTGCTACTCCCAGCAGCCCCAGCAGTATTGACATCAGTTTTATTAATTTCTGTATTTTCTTTTTTAGGCGCAGTGCCTGTCCTACGTAACCTATCTCGATCGCCTCCCTGATTGTTCTCCGCGTATCTGGCTGCCCGTTCCGCAGTCGTGGGTACTGTCGGCCTGATTATGCCACCCTGTCTTCCCCCGGGTCTTACCGGTGCACCCGGACGGGTCTGCGTCTGTGCGCCTCTGCCGTTATTCTGTGCATTTCTTGCAGACGATACGACGATGATCGGTTTCTTCTTTTTAACAACAACTCCCTGGGCGGGTTTTGCACCTGCAGGAGCAGGTTTTGCCGCGCCGCTCGCAGGTTTTGCGGCTTCCCGGGAAGCAGCCGGCTGTGCGGGAGCGCTCTTTTCCGCCCCGGGTGCGGGCTCTTTTGCAGGAGCTGCCTTGGCAGGTTCTGCCTTTTTTGCAGCTGCGGGCGCAGACAGTTTCTTTCTGACAGCCTCTGCCTGATCATCTTCAAGCCCCGATGATGCGGTCTTGCCTTCTATCCCAAGACCGTTCAGAACTTCGATCACCTCGCTGCTTTTTATATCAAATTCTTTTGCTATCTCATGTACTTTAATCTTTGCCATTAATCACTACCTCCATCCTGAACGACCGGAGCGCCCGGAATCTTCTTTTGTATCTGACAGGCAAGCTGCTCGTTCGTGATACACAATACGGCACGGTAATCCTTTCCTATTGCATGCCCGAGTGACTGTCTGTCCGCATATTCGATAAAGGGTACTTTATGGTATCTGCACATATCCCTAAAATGCTTTCTTGTATTATCCGAAGCATCTCCTGCGATGATGCACATAAATGCCCGTCCTGATTTGATGGATGACTCCGCCATAAATTCCCCGCTTTTGACACCGCCCGCCTTCTGGGTCAGTCCCAGAAGCTGCAGTACCGGATCCGGTTTCATCTGTTTACTCTTCTCCTTCGTCAGGTATCACTTCTTCGACGGCCTCGGCATCTGTCTCTTCGGAATATTCACCTTCAGCGTACTCGCCTTCAGCGTACTCGCCTTCAGCGTACTCGCCTTCGGCATATTCACCTTCAACGTATTCGCCCTCGGCATACTCACCCTCGACGTACTCGCCCTCTTCATACTCATCCTCGTCATAGTAGTCCTCAAGACGGAATCCGGGAGTATCCTTGGCCTGGGTCTCGGACTTGATATCAATCTTGAACCCTGTAAGCTTGGCTGCAAGCCTTGCGTTCTGGCCTTCCTTACCGATGGCAAGTGAGAGCTGGTCATCGGGAACAACGACCTTGGCCGATTTTTCATCACTGTCGGCAATGACAAATACGACCTTGGCCGGTGAAAGTGCATTTTCAATAAGGATACCGGGGTTATCATCCCAGCAGATTATATCTATCTTCTCGCCACGGAGCTCATCAACAACGGCATTTACCCTTGTTCCGTTCATTCCGACGCATGCTCCGACGGGATCGACATCAGGATTGTTGGACCAGACAGCCATCTTGGTACGGCTTCCGGCCTCACGTGCAATGGATTTGATCTCAACACTTCCGTCCCTGATCTCGGATACTTCAGCCTCGAACAGACACTTTACAAGGAACGGATGAGTCCTTGATACGGAAATACGCGGTCCTCTGTTATTATCCTTGACCTCTACCACATATACCTTTACACGGTCATTAAGACGCAGGTTTTCTCTCGGGATCTGTTCCGATTCGGGAAGGAATGCATCGGCCTTTCCAAGATCGAGACATACATTCTTGCCCACATATCTTTGAACAACGCCCGTTACCATTCCGCGTTCCTTGTCCTTGAACGTTCTGACAACAACCGAGCGTTCCTCTTCACGTATCTTCTGGAGTATGACATTCTTGGCATTGGTCGTGGCGATACGGCCGAAATCCTTGCTCTCCACTTCGACATCAAGTACATCGCCCACCTTTACACCGCTCTGGATCTTCTTGGCCTCTTCCTTGGCGATCTCAAGAACCGGATCTTCGGGTTTCATAACAACTGTCTTTTTGGCAAAAACCCTGAAATGACCGGTCTCACGATCTATCTCAACACGCATGTTATCGGATTTGCCGTAGTGCTGTTTACACGCGGTAAGAAGTGATGTCTCGATAGCCTCGAACATCGTCTCCTTACTGATGTCCTTCTCTTTCTCCAGTATGTCGAGAGCCATCAAAAGCTCTTTTCCGCTGTCTTCCTTTACAACTTCTTTCTTTGCCATTTCTCTCTCCTTTTTTTATGCCCTGTGGCAGTTTCAGGTTTTACAGATCGACCGACAGTTTCACGGTGGCGATACCGCTTCTTTCAAACGTTCTTCGTCCGTTGTCATCGTCCTTATCATTGGTAACTATTGTTATTGTATCCTTGTCATATGCCTCAAGCTGTCCGGTTATCTCCTTCGAGCCGTCAACCGGTCTGTAGAATTTGATATCTACATCCCTTCCGATGCTCCTGTCGAATTCACGGTCCTTGACAAGCTTTCTGCCAAGTCCGGGGGAGCTCACCTCAAGAGTATAAGCATCTTCGATCAGATCATCCGCGTCAAGCGCATCGGAAAGCTTCCTTGATACTTCCACACAATCATCTATGGTGATCCCGCCCTCCTTGTCTATGTACACTCTGAGGAAACGTTCATCTCCCTGTTTATCATAGGAAACGTCCCATAATACATAGCCGAAATCTTCCAGGATGGGGATCAGGAGCTCTTCGGTACGTTTTTCATAATCCTGAGCCTTTCCCATATATCCTCCTGATCTTACATGAAATGAAGTGAGCTGCGAACAGCTCACTTCATAACCTTAACCCTAATACAAATGTTATACTACCACCATACAGCCTGTAATGCAAGCAGAAATTACATTATGATCACAAGGCTGTCACAGATCATAATACATCGCAAACTCCATCGGATGAGGAAGACGCGTTATCTTCGATGATGCTGCCTTATAACGTGATATGAGCTGTTCGATCAGCCTCTCGGGGAATACGCCTCCGGCCGTCAGATAGTCATGATCACGCTCAAGTTCCGCGAGCGCTTCATCAAGCGTTGTCGGCAGTCCGGTAAGCTTTGCCTTTTCCTCTTCGGGAAGAGTGTAGAGGTTGCAGTCAAACGGTCCCCAGCCTTTTTCATGCGGATCGATCCTGTTCTTAATGCCGTCAAGACCTGCCATAAGTATGGCCGCATAAGCATAGTAGGGATTACATGTCGCATCGGGATTACGAAGTTCAAATCTCTTGGTATCCGGTGTCTTGGCATATGCCGGTATGCGGATGACCGCGCTGCGGTTGCTCATCGCATATCCGATCGTTACCGGTGCCTCAAATCCCGGTATCAGCCTCTTGTATGAATTGGTCGAAGGATTGGTGATGGCACAGATCGATCTTGCATGCTCCAGAAGTCCTCCCATGAACCAGTGGGCTTCACGGCTTAACTGCGCATATCCCTTCTTATCATAGAATACGGGTTTTGTACCCTTGAACAGCAGCATATGTACATGCATGCCGCTGCCGGCCTCACCCGCAAGCGGCTTGGGCATGAACGTTGCCGTGATTCCTTCGGATGCGGCCTCGTTCTTGATGACATACTTTGCCGACATCGTATCATCGGCAAGCTTTAACATATCGCCGAGCTCGACCTCGATCTCCATCTGTCCGCTGCCGCCGACCTCGGGATGGTGGTATTTTACATCAACACCCCACTCCTTCATCGCCAGACACATACGGCTCCTGATATCATTTCGTATATCAGTCGGAAGACTGTTGTGGTATCCGCTCCCGGGAAGGACCTGGTAACCGTTGTTATTCTCGGCGCTTCCCGCAGCATATGCGGCCTGGGAAGTGAAAATGCTCGTGAACATGTTGAAATAATCGGTATTATATCTGACCTCATCGAACAGATAGAACTCATACTCGGGTCCTATGACCATACGGTCGGCAACACCGAGTTCCTTCATATACTCGAGCGAGCGGATCGCCACATTCCTCGGATACTGGTCAAACGGCCTGTTCTTCGGAAGATCGATCACCTGAACGTCACCGATCATCGATAACGTGGGAACCTCGACGTATCGGTCCCTTACCGCCGACTCAAGTACCGGAATGAATACCATGTCTGAATTCTCGACAGGTGCATATCCGTAATTGCTTCCGTCAAAACCTATACCGTTTTCCATAGTGCTCTCGGAAAGCCGCTCTGCCGGAATGGACAGGTGCCTCCATCTGCCGTCGATATCGGTCAGTTTGAAGTCGATCATCTCTATTTTCTGATCGGCTATCAGTTTCATGATGTCCTTCAGTGTCTTTGCCATGTTACTCTCCCTTTCGATCAATACGATTCATATACATTCAGCTTATACGAATCCCCGTCTGTTTTGACGATCGCATACCCGTTATACATCGCTTCTATGGTTTTGTCTTTTTGGGCTTCATCGGATGTCATGGAATAATACTTCTTCGGTATCGTCTCATTATTATCCCAATAGGTATCCAGATCCAGTGAATACGCCGTGTATTCAAGCCGCAGCATTCCATTTCCCAGATCATATGCATTATCGACAACAGCAAAACCCGTATAGCTCTCTCCGTCCGCAGCCGGCTCATAATACCAGCC
Organism: Lachnospiraceae bacterium; assembly: GCA_045117595.1. Taxonomy (GTDB): domain Bacteria; phylum Bacillota; class Clostridia; order Lachnospirales; family Lachnospiraceae; genus UBA2868. Next base: position 9,181 of record JBGUNV010000145.1, on the reverse strand, counting down.
GTCTGCATATTCACCCTCACCGCTCCAGACATGTTCATTCAGCTGATCCTTCGTTATGGTCTGGTTTAAATATCTGTCGGCAAGTTTCTTTATCTGATCAAAACTTATCTTGTAGTATGAACCGTCTATCTTCACATCGTCCGGCTTGTTGATCCTTGTCCACCTGTACGCGAATGTTGCGATCTCTTCAACGTTGTCCCTGCCATAATCATATGACAAAAATCCCTGCTCGACAAAGTTTGAAACAAAGACATTCATCTTCTTCTGCATATCCTTTGTGATCTCCACCGGCATACCGGGATCCGTAATATCTTCATCCGGCGCAAATGTCGATGCCATGATCTCAGAAACTTCAGCATCGCCCTTATCCTCTGCAACATCGGTAATGTCCGGTATGTCAGAAGCTTTCGTATACTGCATATATTTACCGGTAAAAACATCCGGATAATCATTAAATGCGATCTCTACGATCTGAGTACCGGCCGCATAAGATCCCATCGCATAATCTTCAAAACACAACACCAGGCCTTCGTATGACAGCCCCCATGCAATACCTGAAGCATTATCCGCAAATCTGTCAGGAAGATTTACACGCAGACTCTCCTTATCCTCAGGAAATTCATCAAAGTATTTCTTCAGATCCCGGTTCTGTTTTCCCAGTTCATCAACGACGATATCGGGAAGCGCCGATACGTCGGACACAACATCATCGAAGCGTATCTCCTTACCGGTTGCGGGGTCGTAATTATATCCCGTATAAGATGTCGAACCATGGGCTCCTCCCATATAGACATACAGCTCATCAACAAATGAGAATACCAGGCTGTCAGACCTCAAAAGATGAGGGAACGTATCATCCTCGAAATATACGCCCTCTCTGTCCTTAAGCATCTCGAGGATATCCGCCTCATTCTGATCGAAGAACATCATCAGATCTTCCTCGCCGAAATGGTTGTAATCCCGTAAAACAGCATCAAGTTCGGGATACTCCTTTGCCATGTCCGCATCAAGTTCATATGTGTAATAGTTTCCCCTGGCAAGAGTTTTTTCGCCGTCCGAAAACTCACACGGATGATTCTCGTATGAAAACGCTACATCCGATGCCTGTACATCATCACTGCCGGAAAGCGATGTCATTTTCATGTCTGTCTTCTTCTGTTTCTTTTTTGATTTTTTCCCGGACACCTTTTCAGCCTTACTGCTGTCCTTCCCCGCACCATCGTCCTGCCCGCCGCCTTCATCTGCAGGCGCAACAGCCACAGGGGCTGCCGCACATGCCGACAGGGCCGGCACAGTAAGTACAATAGCCATAACAAACATCAGAATTCTTCTCTTCATACCTCATCTCCTAAATGCTGACAACAAACCGTAACCCGTACATACTCTTATATAAAGAGGCAAATTGAGGCCGGGAATATCCCGGCCTCTCTGTGGTTTTGATTAAGGACGCTCGACAATTACCATGCGGATCTCGCGCCGCCTGACATCTTCTCGTCAAGGACCGCCTTGAGCTCTGCTGCCGAATGATGACTGATCATCTCAGCTGCATCCCCCGTATAATCCCATACGGACAACAGGCAGTTCCACTCATCATTCGTAAATACATGTCCGCCGTACTCATGTCCGCCAACTGCTGCTGCAGGAGCTGCCGCTGCCGCTGCTTCCGCTGCTGCCTTGGCTGCTTCCTCGGCTGCCTTGGCTGCATCTGCTGCCGCCTTAGCCTCAGCTTCTTCCTTGGTCTGTGTATTCTGTGCCTGGCTGTCAGGTGACTCTTCAGCCGGCTGATCTTCCTGTTTCTTTTCTTCTTCCTTCTTCTCTTCCTTCTTCTCTTCCTTCTTTTCTTCCTTCTTTTCCTCTTCCTTATTCTCCTCCTCGGAAGCCGAACCGCCTTCCTGGTATTCCTCCTCTGAGATCTCGGTGAGGAATTCGGTCTTCATGTAACCGTCCTGATCCTTGTACTTGATATGTGTCCAGTCGTCAACATCCTCAACCTTCTCGAACATATCACCCTTCTTGGCCTTGCCGAGGACGTCTCCGTCCGTGCTGTTCGTGGATCTTACGTTTACATCATCGCCTGTACTCTTGACATACATCTTGACCTCAGCTGCCGCTTCAGCTTCCGCCGCCGCAGCCTCCGCCTCCGCTTCCGCTGCTTCCGCCTCAGCCTGTGCCGCCGCCTCTGCCTGCGCACGGGCAACCGAATCAACTATCGCAAACGTCATTACCTGACTCTTAACATCCTTACATTCAACATACACGGTAACGTTACCTTCGTTCATACCGGTGGTAAGTACCGCCTTGCCGTTATCCTTGAGCTCGAATGTACTCGTGGGATCGTCTACAACGCATTTGGCCTTCTTGATGCTCGCCTTGCCGGGCGTTGTCTTGATAGTGAATGTATACTGTGTCCCGACCTCAAGTGATGTTTCCGTAAATTCCGGCTGAAGCGCGATCGCCTTAAGATCATTGCGTTTAAGAACGAAATAAACGACCTCCGCAATGATCGTAATAAAGATCAGAGCCGCAAATACGAGGATCAGGATTCTGATAATATTGTTTTGCTTTCTCACGATATGTCTCCTTTATATTAATAAATTCCGTATAAATGAATAGTCTTATTCCAAATAAACATTATACACCATGTTTTAAAGCACATACAAGCATAAATCAGTTATTCATAATGAATTTCTCAATGATCTCCGATATCGCGCTTTCATTGTTGGTGTTTTTCGTGACATAGCCGGCGTGTGATTTTGCCTCATCGGTCCCGTTCTGTACGACAGCACCGAGGCCTGCCGCATCGAGCATCGGGATATCATTTGCTTCATCGCCCGCTGCAACGGAATTTTCCACGGGGATGCCGAGAAGTTCGCACAGTGTTACGAGTGCCCTGCCTTTTGATATGCCGAGCGGCAGATATTCAAGAAGATATGCGTTTGAGAATACGCTCTGTACCTTTCCGTCGGTAAGGGCTATATGCCTGTCCCTGAAATCAGTGAGTATCTCGCGGCTGTCGGGTTTGATCGACATCAGGACAAATTTGGGCGGAGGTGCCGGAAGATCCTCCGGGATCCTCCCGAGTATCCTGTACGGCATTTTTATGCGGTCACAGTATATCTCAAGTTCCTGCGTTTTTTTCAGCGCCACGACATTCGTATCGGTATATGTATGTATGTGGAGTCCTTCGGATAATGCCTCATCAAACATCACGCCAACCAGATCCGGGTCCACGGTCTTACGGCTTATTATCTCCTCACGGCCGCAGTCAAATATCGCACCGCCGTTCGAGGTCACCAGAAATATTCCATCACGGTAAAGATCGAGCGACCTTGCCACAACCTGAGCGCTGTACACGGGCCGTCCCGTTGCGATCACGAAACGGTGACCCGCACTTATCATCTCATTTATCGAATCCAGATCTTTTTCGCTTACGTTCTTGTCATCGTCAAGAAGCGTATCATCAAGATCTGTGAACAGTATCTTAGTTGTCATCATCTTCCTTGTTGGCTGTATATACAAATCTCTTACGGGCCATCTCATCGCTTGCGAGATACTCATCATATGTGGTTATCTTGTCGATGAGTGTTCCGTCCGGAAGGAACTCCATGATACGGTTTGCGGTCGTCTGCACGAACTGATGGTCATGGGATGCAAACAGTATCACTCCCGGGAACTTGATAAGTCCGTTGTTCAGTGCCGTGATGCTCTCCATGTCCAGGTGGTTCGTGGGCTCATCGAGAATGAGCACATTCGCACCCGAGATCATCATCTTGGACAGCAGGCATCTTACCTTTTCTCCTCCCGACAGGATGTTGATCTTCTTGACGCCGTCCTCACCCGGGAAGAGCATACGTCCGAGGAATCCGCGCACGTAGGTAACGTCCTTGATCTGGGAATAACCGGTGAGCCAGTCCGTGATGGTATAATCATGCGCAAACTCTTCGGTATAATCCCTCGGAAAATACGCCTGCGAAGTCGTGACCCCCCATTTATACGATCCTTCATCGGGCTCAAGTTCACCCATCAGGATCTTAAAGAGTGTTGTCTTGGCAAGTTCGTTTGCTCCTACAAATGCAACCTTGTCATCATGTCCCAGTATGAACGAAATATTGTCAAGGACCTTAACCCCGTCGATCGTCTTGCTGATACCCTCAACTGTCAGGACCTCATTTCCTATCTCGCGGTCAGGACGAAAATCAATGTAGGGATATTTTCGGCTGGAAGGTTTGATCTCATCGAGCTCGATCTTTTCAAGGGCACGCTTACGGCTGGTCGCCTGTTTTGACTTGGAAGCGTTTGCCGAAAACCTTGATATGAATTCCTGCAGTTCCCTGATCTTTTCTTCCTTCTTCTTGTTGGCTTCCTTCATCTGCTGGATGAGGAGCTGGCTGGATTCATACCAGAAATCATAGTTGCCGGCATAAAGCTGGATCTTGCCGTAATCTATATCGGCGGTATGTGTGCAGACCTTGTTCAGGAAATACCTGTCATGGCTGACGACGATAACGGTATTTTCAAAATTGATCAGAAATTCCTCGAGCCATTCTATCGCATCCAGGTCAAGATGGTTGGTAGGCTCGTCGAGAAGCAGTATATCGGGAGATCCGAACAGCGCCCGCGCGAGCAGCACCTTGACCTTCTGGGGACCTGCAAGATCACCTACAAGACTGTAATGCAGGTCTGTTTCTATACCGAGTCCGTTGAGTAATGTTGCTGCATTTGACTCGGCTTCCCATCCGTCCATCTCGGCAAATTCCGCCTCAAGCTCACTTGCCCTGATACCGTCCTCATCGGAAAAATCTTCCTTCGCATATATCGCATCCTTTTCCTTCATGACATCATACAGATGCTGATTGCCCATTATGACGGTATCCATTACGGTATATTCATCATATTTGAAATGGTCCTGTTCGAGAACCGAAAGTCTCTGTCCCGGTGTTATCGCGATGTCTCCGTTCGTTGTGTCAAGTTCACCCGAAAGGATCTTCAGAAAAGTAGATTTGCCCGCGCCGTTCGCCCCGATAAGGCCGTAGCAGTTGCCCTCCGTAAACTTGATATTTACATCCTCAAAAAGGGCCTTCTTGCCAACGCGGTAAGTTACATTGTTTGCACTGATCATTTTTTTACTCCTGAAAAATTAATTGGTCTTAAGCGTTCACAACCAGATATCTGCCGTCAGGCAGCGTGAACACCTCCGCCTGCTGCTCGATCTCTTCGTAGGATAGTCCGTCGGTATCAACTCCCATCTCATCGAAATACTCAATGACATCCTCGATATCATCGACCACAACAGCCATCGAATCCTCGAGAAAATCCTGTGCCTCATCGGGAGTCGATGCTACGTCCTCGTCAAACAGTCTGTTCTGGTTTTCCAAAAAGAAGTTAACAACGTCCTTATCAAACATCTCACATTCCTCCTTCTATAGGTATGAACACGCGGTTTCCAACCAGAGGATCATCCTTGGCGGCAAGGCCTTTGGCCCACTCGCAGAAGGCTTTCTGCGCGCTCAGGGGCTCTCCGCCTCTCCTGTCGACCCTCTCGTACGTTCCGTCACTTTGTTCTATTCTTGCCTTCACGGTATCTGACAACAGTGTTTCGAGTATATAAATTACTCTCTCCTTAAGTGATTCGTCAAGTATCGGGAACATTATCTCGACACGACGGAGCAGATTTCTCGGCATCCAGTCCGATGAACCGCAGTAAACTTCATAGTTTCCGGCATTTTCAAAATAGAATATCCTGCTGTGTTCCAGGAAGTCACCCACTATGCTCCTGACCGTGATATTTTCGGACACGCCTTTGATACCCGGCTTCAGACAGCAAATACCGCGGACGATCAGCTCTATCCTGACCCCGGCACATGATGCCGCATATAATGCCTCGATGACATCCGCATCACATATCGAGTTCACCTTGGCAACGATGTGTGATCTCTTGCCTGCGCGGGCATTGTCGGCCTCCCTGTTTATAAGATGCAGGAATCTGTCCTTGAGCCATAACGGCGCTACTGACAGACGGTTCCAGTAAAGCGGCTCCGAATAACCGCTCAGCATGTTGAACACCGCCGTTGCATCTTCTCCGATCTGTTCGGCGCATGTGAGCAGTCCCAGATCGGTATAAAGCTTGGCCGTGCTGTCATTATAATTTCCGGTCCCGAGATGAACATAACGCCTGATGCCGTCCTCCTCACGACGGACCACGAGCGTGATCTTGCAGTGGGTCTTGAGTCCGACGAGTCCGTAGATTACATGACATCCCGCCTTTTCAAGCATGCGCGCCCATACGATATTGTGTTCCTCATCAAAACGCGCCTTCAGTTCCACGAGGACGGTGACCTGTTTGCCGTTTTCCGCCGCCTCTGCAAGCGCTGCGATGATCGGGGAATTACCGCTTACCCTGTACAGGGTCTGTTTGATCGCAAGAACTTCCGGATCCTTTGCCGCACTTTTTACAAAATCTATGACCGGATCAAATGTCTGATACGGATGATGCATCAGTATATCATGCATCCTTATGGATTCGAATATATCCTCTCCGTCTGATATCTCAGGCACGGGACAGGGCTTGTGACCCTTGGTCTTCAGATGGTCAAATCCGTCCATCGCATACAGTTTCATCAGAAACGTCAGGTCGATCGGGCCGGCGATACGGTAGATGTTATCGGGCATTACCGACAGCTCCTCCTTCAGTATGTCCATCAGATCCGGGTCGATATCCTCGGCAACCTCGAGTCTTATGACCTCACCCCACTGCCTGCGTTTTATCTGTTTTTCTATCTCCTTGAGCAGATCGGCCGCTTCCTCTTCATCGATGGAAAGATCGGCGTTTCTCATTATCCTGTATGGAAATGCGCAGACAACATCATAATTGAGGAAGAGCTTTGACATGTTGCGCTCGATCACTTCCTCAAGCAGAATGAAGGTCCTGCCGCCCTCAGCGTCACTCTCGTTCGGTATCTCAACGATACGGTCCAGTCCTCCCGGTACCTGGACGGTTGCAAAATCACGTTCCGAATCTCCCTTGCGGCTGATCAGCGCTCCTATGTTAAGAGTCTTGTTACGGACAAGAGGGAACGGACGCGACGAATCAACGGCCATCGGTGTCAGGACAGGGTATACTTCCTCCTCGAAATACCTGTCGACAAACTCCGCCTGCTGCTTCGTCAGCTCCTCATGCTTTACGATGATGTTTATCCCCTCGGCCTCCATGAGCGGGATAAGCGTATGCATCAGAACAAAATACTGTGTGTCCACAAGGTCATGCGTCTTGGCCGCGACAGCAGCAAGCTGCTCCTTTACCGTCATGCCCGCGATATCGAGCTTATTGTAACCGGCATGCTGCATGTCGATAAGCGATGCCACCCTGACCATGAAGAATTCATCAAGATTGGACGCCGTGATCGAAAGGAACTTGAGCCTTTCCATCAGCGGATTGGTCGTATCGGTCGCCTCACCGAGCACCCTTTCATCAAACATCAGCCATGACAGTTCCCTGTTGACGTAATAACTTTTCTTATCAAAATCACCCATATGCACAATACCTTTCCGGAATATCAATACCGTTTATATTTCAATACAGGTTTGATCGAGAATACCTCTTCGAACAGTGATGCCTTTCTGAAGAAAAATCCCTGCTCGAGATCTATGTCATCAACCGTATAAACATTTATGACAAGTTCTCCGCCCTTGACGGAAAACCGCACATCATTGACCTTGGTCCTGTAACTCCTGCAGATACCGTCCGCGATCCTGAAAAGTGCGGACAGTCTGGCTATCCTGATATAACTGGCACGGTCGAGCAGCGACTGTGAAGCGATCTCATTGTAGTAACGGAACTGAACCTTGTTGAACCGCACGATGTTTGCGATAATCTCCCGCTCGACATGGGACAGTCCTATTATCTCGGTCGCCATTATTATGTCATATCCGCATTCCGCACCTGCTTCTATGCTGATATATCTGCCGCAGTCCGAAAGAAGCGCAGCGATCCGAAGGAGCAGTCTGTCTCTTTTTCCCATTCCGTGGATCTTGCGTGTGGCATCGAACAGGTCGGTCACAACCTTTTCTATCAGTTCATTTCGCGCTTCATTTCCCTGGTAACGCTTTGACATTACCTTCGCGCATTCGATTATGTCATTTTCAAAATCATGTCTGTAGTTTACGAGTTTTTCCTTTTCGGCATACTCATATGCCATACCGTCGCACAGCGACACACCGGGCGACCAGATCTTCTCCGCCTTCGTGATCCTTATCACCCTCGAAACTATCGAGATAGCCGGCAGAAGAAGCGGGACCGTCTCCTCGTTCAGGCCGTATGCCCTGGCGATCTCCTGTGTGGTCATCGTACGAAGCTGTGTATATACCTCCTTGAAACGTTCGGCCGTAAATGTCCTGTCAACGCTTCCCACATGATAGAGCATCGCCGAGATGTAATCATCGATGAGGATCAGGTTTCTGATCGTCCTGCCCTTGAGGTAGAGTTTTTTGAACACCTGGAGCTGGTTGTCGATGAGCTCCCTGAGTATTCCCTCCATATCCCTTGTCTTGGGTGCCAGGGCAGCAAGCATATCCATTGCACGCAGAACTCCGAGTCTGATGTTCTGGGTCGTGACGAGCGCCTCCTTGTCAAAAAGCGAGATCTGGATGCTGCCGCCTCCGATATCGGCTATCGCACAGCCTTCGCTTATGAACTCGTCAAATGTCGAGCCCTTGAGAGCCGCCGCCTTGTAATGGAGAAAACGCTGTTCGGAATTGGACAGAACGTCCAGTTTGATACCTGTCCGCTGCCTTATCTGCTCACAGACTATGGTGGTGTTTTTCGTCTCGCGTATCGCACTCGTACCGTATGCCTTGTAATCGTCGACTTTATATGACTTCATTATGGAAGAAAAATCAGCCAGCACGTCACACAGTTCATCCATATGATCGAGACTGATAAGTCCTGTCTGATAAGTATCAGTACCGAGCTCTATCGAGTGCCGGATACTGTCTATCTCCTTCATTCCCTTCTTGCCGCCGAACTCGAATATCTTCATCCCGAGCTCATACGAACCGACATCTATGGCCGCAAATGTACGAACTGCCATCTTTTTCCTCCCCGGTTATATATTGACTGCCCGGACTGGTGTTTTGCCACCTTCCGGACCCAGTATGTGATCTATGAACTGCTGTGCGCATCTGC
>JBGUNV010000144.1:0-10850 GCA_045117595.1 Lachnospiraceae bacterium | reverse complement strand
TTCCAATATCATGTACCTTCCGCTCGATCAGGCGACCGTAGAGATCGACGGCTACAGGGATTCACAGGCAACCTATATATCAGAAGCTATCAGCAAACTGTCAGCATGATATGTGATAGGAACTCTTTTTCAGGGATTCTTTTTCAGGAATCCTCCACAAGAATTATATAAACCGGATAGGCAGGGAGCGGCAAAACCGCTCTCTGTTTCTATTTGTCGCTTTTCTGCGTCTTCAGGGGCCCGTTCTTGCTCAGGGTCTCGTCCATGCTCCCGGGCTCATTCGTCCCCAGGGTCTCGTTCATGCTCCCGGTCCGGTATCCGCGAAGATCGAGCGTTACATACATAAACCCGATCTCCTTAAACCTGTCATATATCGCACTCCGCACATCCTCCGATGCGATCTTCGGGATGTCGGATGCGGGAACTTCGATCCTTGCGATATTACCGTGCAGGCGCACGCGTTCCTCATAAAATCCGAGTTCGATCAGGAACTGCTCCGCCTCATCGATCATGTGAAGTTTTTCTTCCGTGATCTCCTCACCGTAGACAAAACGCGATGCGAGACATGCATATGCAGGCTTGCTCCACGTCGGAAGCCCCATCGCCTTTGAGATCGCCCGGATATCGGATTTATAAAGGCCTGCCTCGCGCAGCGGACTTTTTACGGAAAGTTCCTCAACAGCCCGAAGCCCGGGACGGTAGTCGCCGAGATCGTCCATATTCGAGCCCTCTGCCACATATTCTATGCCGTTCTCCCGTGCGATATTTATTATCCCGGAAAATATCCCGCGTTTGCAATAATAGCATCTGTCGGCAGTGTTTTTCCGGTAACTTTCCTCCTCCAGAGGGTTGAAATTGCAGATGATCTGTCGTATCCCACGCTCGCTGCAAAACTCCCTCGCTTCCTTCAGCTCACGCTCCGGAACGGATGCATCAGCTCCCGTCACGGCGATCGCACGGTCTCCGAGCACCTCGTGCGCCACAACAAGCAGGAAGGACGAGTCCACTCCGCCCGAAAATCCGACAGCCAGGCTGCCGAGATCCGCGATTATTTTCCTCAGTTTTTCAAGCTTATCCTTCTGCTGCGCAGTCAGGATCGCATCATCAGTCATGTTTTGCGTACCCATATCTCTCATGACTGTATTTTATATCAGTACAAATTATACGTAAAGAAGGTTATTTTCTGGCCTTATAATCCTCCCTTACTTCCTCGTCCCAGTCACACAGTGCCGATCCGACACATTCCGGGGCTGCCTTCCTGACACGGCTTACCGCTTTACTGAGCGCTGCGTAGTTTACTGCCGTTCCCTTCGCATCGCAGACAAAATTCGATGCCCGTCCGGCTTTTATCCCGATATCCGCAGCAGCGCTGATCGCGTCCATGTTGGCCCCGAGGAACAGGAATTCCCACTGCTTTTTTTCCTGCTTCTTCTCGACCATCTTCCTGATCCTCTCATATGAATATTCATGGGACGAATTCTCCTGGCCGTCCGTCGTTATGATGAACATTGTCTTGGCGGGACGTTCGTCTTCGGGGAGTGACTTCTGCACCTTGCTGATGTGCTTTATCGACCTGCCGAGAGCGTCAAGGAGCGCCGTGCATCCCCCGACCTGATAATCCCTGTCCGTAAGGTCTGAAATACTGCCCAGATCCGTGCGGTCATGCAGTACCTGCATCCTGTCATCAAACAGCACCGTCGAGATCACTACATCCCCGTCTTCCTCGCGCTGCTTTTTGAGCATCGAATTGAAACCTCCGATCGTGTCCTTTTCAAGCCCGCTCATGGATCCGCTCTTATCAAGTACAAATACGAGTTCGGTTAAGTTGTTGTTCATGTTTTTTCCTCCGTTCGTTTCTGTATGCCGCACCGCAAGACTGCCTTGTAGCGCTGCTCTGTTTATCTGACATACAGACTATACAACGAAAAATAAAAAAGACGGTCGCCCTCAGGTTTACCTTCAGGGATTGCCCCGGGCGGTCGTCTTTTTCTCCGATTTACTCGGGTTCATATTCTTCTTTACTTGATAATGCAAGGGATGCCGTGTTCCTCCAGCTTGATGTCTATCTCGAGCATATCAAAATACTCATGGGTAATAAAATATGAAAAAATAATATCTCTCCTGTCCGACGGTGACAGCGCGTATCCTGCCCGGGCCAGCAGATCCCTGGTCTCGTCGATGTTAAGTTCCGCACCGACGCAGTACTGGAGCGCCGTGATCTTGTCCGGATGATATTTTACGGGGTCCTTTTTCAACTTGGCGAAGGACTGTTTGCTTATGATCGCCTTGTTGTATACCTCTGAATTGGTCTTCCCTTTTGACTGTATCAGATACAGAAGGTAGACGCCAAACGGATCCTCGGTATGGCGCAGTCTCTCGCTTATCGCTTCTCCGAGGGCGTCTTCGTCGATCTCCTCAGCCTCGAATATAGCTGCCGATCCGACCAGGTCGTCCCGAAGCGGCATGGACAGGGCCATATCAGCCGCACTGAACTTCGAGGAGCGGGCTCGTCCTGTGCTTCGAAACCCTTTATTGGATGCACCGCCGTACTCTTCTTCCGCCTTCTTGCGCACATAGTGTCGGTCGATATATTCTTCAAGGTCCGGATACACACGGGACGAAAGCTGCATGGACTTATCGTCAAACACCACAAGCGTGATGTCCATGTCATTTTTCAGGAGAAAATCATTGAACTCATCAACTGCGATCCTTATCCCTTCCTCCCTGGGATATCCGTACGCACCCGTCGAGACGAGCGGAAAGGCTATGGACCTGATCCCGTTCTCCTTCGCAAGATACAGGCTCTTGCGATAACACATGCGCAGTTTTTCCTCCTCACCCGACCGGCCATCCACATACAGCGGACTTACCGCATGAATTATGTACTTTGCAGGCAGGTTGAATCCGGGAGTTATGAACACCTCTCCGGGAGGCACATCCCCTATCTCGCTGCGCAGGGCATGAAGCTCGTCATAGCCGGCAGCCGTATACACTGCAATGTCGCATCCTTCTCCGACCTGTGGTGTTTCCCCGGCGGTATTGACGATGGCATCCGTTTCCATCTTTGTAATATCATTTCTGACTATCCTGAAAGCCATGTTCCACCTCCCATACCGACATTATGATATTAATCCGGCCTAAAGTCTACCCTATTGACACGCTAACCTGTTTTGTTATGGTGTTTTCAGGACCGGTCACCATACTTGCGGACAGTAACGAAGCCGAAGTAGTCGAAGAGTCTGCTCCCGAAGAAGAAACCGAAACCGTTGAGGAAGCTGCTCCTGACGAGGAAACTGAAAACGTTGAAGAAGCCACTCCCGAAGAAGAAACTGAAACCGTTGAGGAGTCTGCTCCTGACGAAGATAACGCATTGGACGATTCTGATCCTCTGATGAACAATTATCCCGATGTTAAACCGGATCCCCTGATGAATATTTATACTGGGATTTGATACCGGAAATACCGTCGATACAGCAATCACGATACAGTAAGATCAGAAAACAGAAAAAAAGCCCCGGATCAACGATCCGGGGTTTTTCTATCCGATGAACTCAATTCACACATGCCTCAACTGCCTGCGTCCTGCTGTCTCACTGCTCCTTACTATGCATGAGACTGCTACCGAAAACATTATTGCAATTGATGCGTATCCGAAAAAGATGTAGTATGCCGATCCGGTTAATGCTGTCAGGATCACGAATGCAAGTGAAAGTGCTACGAATGTTTTTGCTAATGCTGTTGTCATCATAATTATTACCTCCGTTTTTGGGTTTGTGTTTGTTAGTGTTCGGTTTGTTTAAAGGTTGTGTCCCTTTTGTTGAGTTAATAATATCAAATGTATCGTCACACGACCGTCACACGCCGGAAACCAGCTAAAAATCAGTCTTTTGTTATCAAAAAACCGGACCATCAAGGCCCGGTTTATGATTTATGGAGACCAGCTATGAAAAAGGCATTTACAACACTGCAGGCTCAAGATCGAACTCATAAGCATAAAATCTGCCCTTATACCATACACAATAGTAGTTCCAGCCATCTTCGTATTCCTTTTTTACTATTTCCGAAATTCCAAACTCGGGATGCAGTTTATATATTACCTTATCGCCTACGTTGAATTCTGACTTCCCAAATCCACCAAAAATATCAGTTCCGCCGTTAACCTTGTTCAGTTCATCGTCTCTCATCTCGTTCATGATTTTCCCTCCTTACTGTTTCCTTCTCCAAATAGCAGGTTTGGTTTCATTTGATGATTACATTATAACATCCCGGCGTCACAAAAACGTCACAGTAAAATCAAAACACTTTCAATCTCCTTTCAAAACATTTTCACCGGTGGCATAGTCCAGGATTATGCCCGGCTGGATGTTGTATATGAATACATGGTAACACATTCTTCCCTTATCCTCTACCGAATACGCCTCCATCTCGACTCCTCTGGCGAGCAGCTCAGTTCCCCTGAAATACGGAGTAACCCGATACAGAACATGAACATCATAGTCTTCTATATACCGCATGACCATCTCTTCCCACGGGAGCATGGTCGTTGCATTCATATATCTGGTCCCGGTGATAAGATTTTTCTCATTTGCATCCTGACCTGTCAGAGCACGCGCGATAAGGTGCGATCTGTTATACAAAAATGGCGGATCAGCATCCACGATCCCATCATATTTTCTCTGCTTCCATCCGGTCGGCCGGATGTACCCGATATCCTCGCGCTCACCGGTCGGCATCATCGATCTGTCAAGAAGCGCGCAGGCGCACCCGCACCTGCCCAGATCGTCCAGCTCGCTGTAATGTTCTCCTGTGATGTTCTCGAGATCCCATGTGTTGAAACACGGTTTTCCGTCATTTAATACAACATAATCCCGGCCTGAGTAATCCGGGATGCTGTCAGGATCAGATTCCACAATACTTCGCGATCCTGCAGTGGCTTCTGTTTCAACGGACACCGCGGCACTACGACGCCACGGCTCACATGCTGTCACCGATATAGCAGCAAGCAGCATAATGGAGCATAGAAAAACCTTTAAAAATCTCACCTTCAATTCTGTTCCTTTTTCATGGTTTCAGCTGACGGAGTTGGCTTTCCAGTTCCGCTATCCGCTGCTCTGCTGCATCCGCCCGTCTCCGTTCCCGCTCGGTATTGATCATTTCTTCCTGTCGTCCTTCCTGCCGGCCTTCCTGTCGGCCTTCCTGTCGGCCTTCCTGCGGGCCTTCTTCTCTAAGTTCTTTTTCCCTCTCCCAGCTTTTCATATAATTGATACCTACACCTTTCCCGGGCTTGTCTTTTCCTGCCTTATGTTATGAATGTGGAATTAAAGCAGGAAATTTCTGATGTTGAAATTGCAAGAATTGCATACAAGACGCGGCAAGCCGCAAGTGAAATATCTGCTTTGATCAGATGATATCATCTGCACAGCAGCTTTTCAAGCAATAACGACAAAGAGTGAAAATATTAACGACAAAGGGTGACAATAATGTCACCCCTGCCGTTATGAATCATCTGAGTCGTCATGAATCTTCCAAATCGTCATGAATCGTCCGAGCCATCATCGTCGTCATCATCGAAGATTACCGGAGCCAGATCGGCCAGATCCCATTCATCATCCGCCTCTTCATCCGTCTCTTCATCCTGTTCGCTATAGGGCTCCTCCTCGGGTTTTCTCATACTGAGGATGAAGTTGATCGCCTCCGCGAGCACGTGGAATACATTGGACTCCGGCTTGTTATCAAAAAACATGCTGACTGTTTTTATGAGGTTCAGAGCGTGAGTATAGTCGTCATCGTCCATGTCGTTCATACCACCGGCCTTTGCGATATCCGCGAATGTAATAGCGGGGTTTTTCAGGTTGAGGCTCTGAGCATAACTGTGCAGAAGATCAGGATCCTCTTCCTCCGACGGACATATCATAAGACCGACAAATTTTTCATCGTCATATTTGAGATCAAAATACATATTCTTCTCCTTTCACCTTGGACTTTTTCGAAGATTTATGTTTTTGAGCGGCGGTATCACCGCCACCTGCATGATCATCGTGATCTGCCGGATCCTCGTCGGCGAAGCTGGCAAATATACGGTCATCCATGATCTTCTGGAGCTGGGCCGTTACATTTCTGATGCCGAGACCCGAATCAAAGGCGTTCTGCGCTATCTCGTCTATCTTCTTTTTGGAAAGCCTGAATTTCCTTCCGTAGATACGCTCCAGTTTCTTTATCGGAGAAGCCGGATGGTCTGTTATCAGATACCTGTAATCAGCCCGTGTCAGGGGGCGCACGTTGACGATCCTTGTTGTTCGGGATGCCAGCTCGGGGATCACGCCGAAGTCGATCACGTCCTGCAGAGTCAGCTCATTTTCAAACTGTTTTTCCACATGTCTGGTTGTCCCGAAACCGAAGCCCGATGTACTGTTCTTCTCGCTGATCTCACCGGCTTTTACCGCAAAGGATCCGCAGAACACAAAGCTCATTCTAGCGGTATTGATCATATGCTCGCCACGGCTGTCCTTTACAGGCATCAGGGCTCCTTCAACAAGTTTGAGGAACTCGCCCTGCAGTGTAGCGGAAACATTTTCTCCCCCGGTTGTATGCTGCGGGGCCACACACTTGTCGAATTCGTCAAAAACTATGATGTAATTCTCGTTCCTGAAATCAACACTTGAGAGAAAATCGGCTATGGTGTGATTTCCCTTCCAGCCTGTCTTGGTAAGCGTTGACGAATCCACGAATATGATCTTCGGCCAGATTTTCTTGAGGCAATTCCAGACGTAGGTCTTGCCGCTGCCCGCCGGCCCGCAGACTATGTTTCGTGAAGTTATCCCCCGAATGTGATTGTAGAGGATCATGGCTGCATCCTTACAGTACGCATCCTGCTTGTAAACATTGGAGCGAAGATACTCATAGATCTTTTTCGGATTAGTCAGGTCCACTTCGATCTGTACATTTCTGTCCCTTGTCGGTACATACCCCGGCTCATAGAAAGGGACAGGGTTGATGTTACCTGAAAAACTCATAAATACCACCTCCTGTCTCTGTCATCATTCTAATACGCCTGCCATATACCGTCGATAAACCGTTGGTTTAAAAAAAAGCTTTCCGAAAAAATCCGGAAAGCTTAATTCTACAGCTCCATCGTATACGTCATCATCTCGTACTTCAGCCTGCTGCCCTCGGTTATTTCCGGCGGGAGCAGAGCCCTGGCGACGAGTTTCAGGTCATCGGATTCAATATCCGTCCTTCTGAGATTCGCGTAATCCCCGTCTATGCTGACAACTTCATAATACCATGTCTCCATTGCATCTTCTCCTATCTTCACGATCTATATCGCCGGACACATATGAGGCCCTAAACTCCATGTTAATATCACGAAGTTCCCTGATGCCGTCTATATACGGCTGATACATCTCGATCATGCCGGGTGCACACCCGTCACAGGCACCGTCAACATTTCCGATGGACTCGGCCACTATGCGTTCGCGCTCTTCCCTGGTTGTTTCACTGATCAGGTAGCCCATGTCAGAACCATCCTTTGTATCCGTCTACATACGTGTACTGGAATTCATCATCCGTCTTCATCAGGTACATTATACCCTCGATCAGTCCGATCACCGACATGACCGCCGCGCCGGCACCGCATGTGGCAACGGATATCACAAGCGTGATGATTCCCTCCTTATTATAACCCAGATAAAATTTGTGTATACCCAGACTTCCTACAAATATTGCGAGCAATCCTGCCGCCAGTCTGTCCTTGTGTCCCATGATATCCTCCTTCATCCGATCTCTTCATCATATTCGTTATCAAATACATTTATGGCACGCTTTCTCCTCGCCGCTACCATGTATATCATGATCGCGATCATGTCGTCAACCGGGCCGGGGGCTAAATCAACCGGTGACGCAACGTATAGTGCCAATACCCCAAGAATAAGCCATTTCGTGATTTTCTCCATCTCTAGATCCTCCTCTCAGAATAATACCCGTCTGCAGTCTCAGCCGCAACAGTAATGGTCCCGCTCCTGTAATGCGAACTGTCCGTAAGCTCGATCCGGCGTGCATACTCCGGATCTGATTTTATCCTTTCGATCAACAGTATCGTTTCGATCCGTATCTTCGGATTCATCGGAACCACCTCCATTTGCTCAACTTACGAGAATAATATATACTTAAACCACTTGGGAAAAAATCTCCATTTGAGCGAAATACATCACGTATTTATATTCAGATAGGCAAAATAGAACCACGGAGGCATCCAAATGGGCAGAAAATCAAACAAAGAAGACAAATCCGTCTACCAGGAGTACCGGGAGCAGAATGAGCTTACGCGCGAGAGCGCCAGCGAACTTATCGGTTTCATATCACCGGCAAAGCTTGAAAAGATCGAGAACGGCAAAGTCTCCGTCCAGCCTGAGGACGTGATAGCTCTGGCAAAATGCTATAAGGCTCCGGAGCTGTGCAATTACTACTGTTCCAGGGAATGCCCGATCGGCCGTGAATATGTGCCCGAGGTCAAGGTCAAGGAACTTACGCAGATCGCCATCGAGACTCTCAATTCGCTCAACCGGATGAACAGAGAAAAAGACCGCCTCCTTGAGATCGTTGAAGACGGTCAGGTCACTCCCGATGAATATCAGGACTTCTTTCAGATTAAGGAAACGCTGGAAAAAATAGCCCTTTCGGTCGATACACTCCAGCTATGGGTTGATAAGTCCATCGCTGACGGACATATGGACGACAACAGATGAATCATCTTCAATACATCCCTTTTGTCCGTTACAACTGATCTCATATTTACCTTTATAGCCTTCTATGCAGACAAACCCGTTCTCGTCCGTTTGCGTATCATATTCTGTGTGCCATTCTTCCTTTATAAGATGATGAAGGATCTCATATGAGGGTTTTAGCGAACCATCCCTCCTGATCACGCCGCTTGGGGCATTAAGCCACGCTCCGTCGCCAAAATCCCAGTTCGTTATCGCGGTAACAAGCGGGTGATTCTCAAAAAGATTACGATACATGGTCTCAAGCGCTTCCGCCTGTTTGTGCTCATATTCAGGGGTAGCTGCGTCATCCTCATAGTGTACATCCTGAAGATCATCGATCGACGAGTCTACAAGTGGACCGGCAACTATCGTATTTTCCGTAAAATGAATGGGAAGACCGAAGTGTTCGAAACGCTCCAGTATCCGGTCGGTCTTTTCCTGCGACCAGATTCCCTGATGCTGATGTGACTGAAGACCTATTGTCCCGATCGGAACCCCGGCATTAAGACAGCCGTCGATCAGTATCTCATAATTGGTTGAAAGGTTAAAATCATTGATAAGGAATACGCCGTCAGGATTACTCTCATGGGCCGCGGCAAAAACCTCCTTCACAAGGCCGACACGGCCAAGCTCCCTGCAGATCCGTGTGACAGCGTTGTCATATTTATCGTAGATCGGCATTATGACCGTCTCATTGATAACATCCCACATGTCGATCAGTCCCCTG
The DNA here is from genome assembly GCA_045117595.1 of Lachnospiraceae bacterium. Taxonomy (GTDB): domain Bacteria; phylum Bacillota; class Clostridia; order Lachnospirales; family Lachnospiraceae; genus UBA2868. Next base: position 1,361 of record JBGUNV010000144.1, on the reverse strand, counting down.
AAACCGCCCACCTCGCGTCTGATGCGTTCAAGCTGTTTTGCCAGGATGGTTTTGTTGTCATATGCCATGAGCCAGTCCGCGCAGCCGGTATGCCAGCAGAGCGGGTGTCCTTTTACGGTAACTCCCCTGCTCTTCAGAAACTCTGCCGCCGCCTTCAGTTGGGCGGTATGCGGGCTGCCTTCTTCCGGTTCGAATCCTCCCCAGTAGAACGGAAGCGTTCCGTAATTAAACAGACCGAGCCACTTGTTCATACGGTCCTCAAGTCTGACCCGGAAGGCCTCCCTTTCCTCATCGGACATCGGCTTTTCCTTGCTAAGGCTGCCGTTGCCATTATGGACCTCGGGCCCGTTTGTATACGGAAGCGCTTCAAAAGCTCCGCACCCGAACAGAAAATCGTGACCGATCTGATTCACATGAACCATCGCGTTTGCTAACGGCTGACCGTCACTTCCGATAACTCTGATTGTTGAAGAATCCATTCTGTGAGTCATATGCTACCCCCGCTTTATATAAACTATGTGATATCAATTATATCATGAGGTGCTGCTCAAAGGTACAAACAAAAAACCGGATCACTCGGGTCCGGTTTCCTGCTTAAGGGAGGTTATTATGAAAAAGTTTTTGCTCATCTCTTGTTCTTTATGAGTACATGATACCTTATCAATCGTCACAGGAGTGTCACACACAAAAAGTGGTGGCATAGAGACGGTTCTTTTTCTTCCCTAACCCTTAATGATCACTTCTTTCAATATCTCTTCAGGATCCGTATCGGTTGAATACTTAATAACAACATTATAAAGCGGTTCTATCTCATCAATGGTAGTTTCAAGTTCATCCGCTATAACATCAAGGGATTTACCTCTTTTAATCTTCCTCTGGATAATGATGATCCTGTCCTTTACTCTTCCCTCACGCAGGCCTTCTATTCGCCCCTCCTCGCGGCCTTCTATTCGCCCCTCCTCGCGGCCTTCGATTCGCCCCTCCTCGCGGTCGAACTTCCTCTGCCTCTTGGCATCGTATTCGTACAAGCTTGTCTTGATCACTCTCGCCTTGTTCTTCATAAAAAACTCCCTCCATGATACGATAAAAGACGCAGGAAAAATCAGCGGTCTGCTACTCTTCCTGCTTATACGATATGTAATTGAAAGCAGGAATTTCAGTAAAAATGTCTTCATGAACTGAAGTACAGATCTGTTGCGGCGTCCCGCAAATAGAAACGACTGCTTTGACATTATTATAATAACACCGTAATACATCATTCGCAAGTGCCGTCCTGATAGCGTAAATCAAATGTAGGAATTAATAAACAGAGTTGACCAAGATCCGGTTAAGATCTGAAATACCCATTTATTATATTCCAT
>JBGUNV010000143.1:0-2866 GCA_045117595.1 Lachnospiraceae bacterium | reverse complement strand
CTTCTTCCTCACTGTATAAAATACGCTTAAGAAGCGTTATCATCTCTTCGCGATAAGCCTCGTAAGCACGATTGCCAAGTTCCGTCCGCGTCCTGTACTCTTTTGCATCTCCCAGCCAGAATTCCGGCTGCCCGATATCAACCATATAACGTGACGAATCATTAAAAGACTGCATATTATATATATTAAACAATCCGGGAACTCTGTATGACCTGTCATTATCACACAGGAATTCTGTAACATCGTCAATCGATTCCAGTGATCTGATGGCCGTAACGGTATCCCTCATAGGTGCCAGTCCCTCGGAATTCCTCCTGTCCCAGTCAATGGCGATATTGTAATAATCGCGCACAAGCTGTGCATCTTTCCCGTCTGAAGTCTCATCGGTCAGCATGGCGATCGCATTCTTTTCCGATTCAACCGCTCCGCTTTCAAGAGTTCCGTAAAATGACGACCGGCCCTCCGGAAGATCGGTTTCCTCTATCCAGTCATGATTCACATAAAGGTGAAAATCATCCTTCGGATCAAATTCCATGTCCCCGGTGATATTCTGTTTTATATCCGAATCGATCCAGGGATTTCCTCCGGTCGTTATGATCTCTTCATCTGTTGTCGAAACATAAGGTACCACCGCTTCATACAGATCCGACATCCATGTGTTTCCGTTTGCCCTTTTTTCATCAAGTGTATTTATGATAACGGATCTGACTCTGGCTTTATCATCCGTTCCGGGGTACATCATCGAACTTGTAGCACTTATAACATAATACCTGCCTGCGGCGGATCCGAGATAGATCATCTCATGGCCTTTAAAGAACAGTACGGCTCCCGGAGCAAGTGTATCAAGCAGTGCTTTTTTCTCTTCGTCATCAGATTCGGAAATATCATATTTTTCAACAGGCATGGCCGCCTGCCAGGTTGTATTTCGCGGAAGCTCGAGTCCGAAACATTTGTATACGTCTCTTACATAGCTTGAACAGTCGACCGATGAAAGCATGCCGCCCCATCCGTATGTATCTCCGAGCTTTGCGTAAGCCTGTTTTACAATATTTGCGGTTGTCATCGGAAGGAATCCGTCATTCAGGCCGTGATGGATTGAAACAAGCGCTCTCTTTTTGGCGTACATCCCGTTCTCATCCCGTACCGGGATCCATACCGGGTAATTATAGTATGTACTGCGGTTTGTGATCATCGTCCCGTACTCGTAAGGCTCCACCTTTTCAAGCACGGTACCCATGGTCAGAATAAGCCCGGACAGTTCCGGATTCGTATTGGACTGTTCAAGCATGATCTTCGAATCCGTGACAACCATTAATTTGTCATCACGTATCTGCCACGCTTTGAGCCACTCTTCCCTGTCCTTGCAGATCGCAATATCTTTTGACGGGATCCATCCGGAAACGCATGATGTGTTACAGTAATAATAATCGCCGAGGGCCGATGATCCCCTGACGGTGACAGGTTCGCCGACACGTACGGCCGAATTCTGAACATTGTCAAAATCATTATCTCCCGGGTCATCTGCAATGATCAGTCCGGTCGGATACGCTCTTACATCCGAACGGCAAACGACTATTCCGTATCGGATTTGTTGATCTTCCGCTGCATCCGGATCTTCGATATTATTCAGTATATCCATCATATATTGCCCGGATACAGTGTCTTCGGATTCATCATAATGCTTCCCGTCCAGATATCCGGAAAGTTCAGCCATTGCCGACTTCCATCTTGCAAGATTGGCAGCCTTCCCGTTAAATGTCTCTGCCTCGAAGGCAAGATCATGCATATTACACTCCTCGCAGTTAAGGAATGATTCATTAAGATGTCTGATCTCATCTGCATCAGCCAATATCTCATCAGTTCCTGTAAGATCATTCAGCCAGTATTCGTAAGAAAGCATCTCGTCAGACACTTCCGGGAAAGTCTTAACATCAGCAAATGTTAATGCCGGAAATGCCAGGACCAGTGCCAGGGTTACCGAAATGAGTCTTTTGAGCATCAAATACCGTCCTCCTTTTGCTGCGTTTACGGAATGACTACAGCCCCCTGTCTGTTATAGCGGGCGACAAAAAGATTATAACACCTGCGCCTTATGAATTCATTCCAATTTCAAAAAAACAGCGCTGCATCCTGCAACGCTGTTTTTAATCGATCACATACCAGTCATCATCTTCTTCATCATAGTTCTCATCCAACCATGTGTCATCACACCCGCTTAACACAAAAGATGAAAAGATTGCTGCTAACACAAGTACAAATAACTTTTTTGGCATACCATGTTCCATTTACTGTAATGTATTTTTTTCGGGAAGCATCATCTTTTTCCTTCCTCGCATACCACTGTTTTTCTGTGCCCCGTCGGGCGGTGTCATTTTCTCAGGCGGATTCATTCCATCCGGCGGTGTCATTCCTTCCGGCGGAGCCATTTTTCCGCGGCCGCCCATTCCACCTCCGCCAATCATCTGATTGGTGATAGAGTTCGTTTCCTTACCGTTTTCTATGATGGTACCGCCCTTGTATTCGGCCTTACCGTCATAATCGAAGGTGGATCTTCCGGTAATATCTATAGTCCCGCCGTTTACCGTTATATCCCCGTTACTGTCAATGCCGTCCGTATCGCCGTCAGCCATCTTTATTATAACTGTGCCGTCGTTCATTTCAAATACCGGTGATAAGGAAGCAGACTTATGAGCTGCATTGATCCCGTCATCCGATGCTTCAATGCTTATATTTCCGCCATTTATGCAAAGTACCGTGCCCTCAATGCCCTCGGCACTTTTCAGGTTGAATTCACCGTCATCTATCCTTATAACGGTTGTTGCATGTATCGCATCATCGTCAGCGGTTATATTGATCTTTCCGCCAC
>JBGUNV010000142.1:0-6114 GCA_045117595.1 Lachnospiraceae bacterium | reverse complement strand
TAGTTTATTCAAAATAAAAAAAACGCACCAAAACCCCCGTCCCCGGGGGCCACACAGGGTCCACAACATATTTTACATTTTGGGTTTTTGAATTTTGTGTAAAACAACAATAAAAAAACAGTTTACACTGCATGTATCCTATGATATTATCTATCAAGAAATTGTGCCCCGATGCGCATTTTCATATTATATGACACAATATGTAGTGTCCGCAAGATCATGACCGGGGCGCTTTCGAAATAAGGGAGAGATAGAAGGAGGATATTATGAAACTGATCTACCAGGTAGAAGACAAGGTCAAGGGCGGCCCTCTTCTCGTATTTGCGATCCAGCAGCTGCTGGCGATCATGACGGCTACACTCGTTGTTCCCATCATCGTCGGCAACGGTATGAGCCCGGCGGCAGCGCTTTTCGGAGCAGGCTGCGGTACTTTAATCTATATTTTGTTCACACAGAAGAAGAGCCCGGTATTCCTAGGCTCATCATTTGCGTTCATAGGCAGTATGTGTGCGGCTTTTGCAGGCGGTGTTTCGGTGTCGCTCGGTTACCTCGGGATGATCATCGGTGCTGTCTTCGCAGGTCTTGTATATGTGGTGATCGCCATTATAGTCAGTGCGGTCGGTGTTGACTGGATCAACAAGCTCATGCCCGCTGTCGTTATAGGCCCCACAGTTGCCATAATCGGACTTTCACTTGCGGGAAATGCTGTAGGTGATATCACAACAGGCGGTGTCAAGGTTGACGGAGTTGCGGTGGCAAGTCCTTTTGCGGCACTCCTCGGCGGCCTTGTAACTCTTGCTGTAACGATGGTATGCAGTGCCTACGGCAAAAAGAGCGGCAGGCTCATTCCTTTCATATACGGTATACTTGCAGGCTATGCTTTCTGCCTCATACTTACCCTGATCGGCAATGCCACAGGCAATGATTCTATCAAACTGTTAAGCTTTGATTCATTTACGGCTCTTACGGCTGACGGAGTAGGCCTGTCAACATTCTTTGCGGTACCGTCCTTTACGTTCCTGACAGCCTTCGGAGCTTTCGGTGAGATCAGCGGCACATATATCGGAACGATCTTTGCCGCATATGTTCCGGTCGCATTCGTTGTGTTTGCCGAGCATATAGCAGACCACAAGAACATATCCTCGATAATTGAGAGAGACCTCCTCAAGGAGCCCGGACTTCACAGGACGCTGCTCGGTGACGGAATCGGTTCCATGGTCGGTGCGTTCTTTGGCGGATGTCCGAATACGACATACGGAGAATCCATCGGATGTGTTGCGATCACGAAAAATGCTTCCGTATATACGATCATTGCTGCTGCAGTCGGCGCGATCATCATTTCATTTATCTCTCCGTTCATAGCATTCGTTAATTCCATCCCTTCATGTGTAATGGGTGGTGTATGTATGGCTCTGTACGGTTTCATCGCGGTATCCGGACTCAAGATGGTCCAGAACGTCGATCTTAACAAGAACAAGAACCTCTTCGTAGTATCCGTTATCCTCATCGCGGGGATCGGCGGACTGACACTCAATTTCGGTGCTGTAACGATCACGAGTGTTGCATGTGCTCTTATCCTTGGTATCCTTGCCAACATTCTCCTGAAGAATGCCCCCGAAGGAGATGCCTGATCCCATCAGTCGGCATGACAGATACCGGATTGACATACAAATGGCCTCCGTTACCTGTAACGGGGGTCATTATTGTATGACCCGATTTCAATGAAATCGGTACATACAACCTGTCTTGACAACTGAAAGCATGTAATGTATAGTATTTGCGGACAATTTAGTGTAGTTTCTATATTCGACTCTTTATATTAAATCCCCATATAATATGAATGAAGTAAACGGTATTTGAGGTATATATAGAATATGATCTTTCAGACACTTAACGGAAAATGGGTTATGAACGAAAGGGGATCCGAAGCTTTTGTGGAAGCACAGGTTCCCGGTTCCGTATTATCGGCACTTCTTATAGGACACAGAACGAACGATCCCTTCTTCGGAACGAACGAAGAGGAGGCACGGGAGCTTTTCAGAAGAGATTATTTCTTCTCGACCGAATTTGAACTGATCCCCGAACTGTATGAACAGGAGAAGATAGTATTATGCTGCAAGGGTATCGACACCCTTGCAAGGGTATATGTCAACAATATGCTTGTCGGGACCGCTTCCAACATGCACAGGACATATAATTTCGACGTCAAGCAGTTCCTGCAGCCCGGCATCAATATGGTTATGATAGAACTGCTGTCGCCTATCAATTATATCGAAAACAGACAGCCTACATCCGGCAAGGAGATAGATTATGTTCCGACCGGATGCACAATGGGTAACCAGTACCTTCGTAAGGCACACTGCATGTTCGGATGGGACTGGGGCGCCAACATTCCCGACTGCGGTATCTGGCGCAGCATCGACCTTATCGGGTACAGCCTGATCAGGCTTGATGATGTCCTGATCCAGCAAAGACATGAGAAGAAGAAGGTCATCCTCGACATCAACGTCAGGGCCGAGCTGATCCGTAAGGATCATTATATAATCCAGGCGGAACTTGTCACTCCCGACGGAAAGGTTTCGGCGATCACGGAAACTCTTACGGAGGATACCGTGACCCTTACCATGGAGATCGACAATCCCAAGCTGTGGTGGCCGCACGGATTCGGTGACCAGCCGCTTTATACCGTGAGCGTATTCGCGCTTGATATGAACGGTAACCAGTGGGATTCCAAGTCATACCGCATAGGACTGCGTACGATGAGCGTCAGTACCGAGAAGGATGAATTCGGTAAGGAATTCTGCTTTGTCGTCAATAATATCCGTATATTCTCCATGGGTGCCAATTACATACCCGAGGATACGATATATTCCTTCATAACGAAGGAGAAGATAGATTATCTGTTAAAATCCGCCGTAAAGTGTAATTTCAACACGATAAGGGTATGGGGAGGAGGATACTATCCTTCCGATACTTTTTACGATCTGTGCGATGAATACGGTCTCATTGTCTGGCAGGACATGATGTTCGCCAATAACATCTATGATCTGACAGCTGATCTTGCCGCCGATATCACGGCCGAGGCCGAGGACAATATCAGGAGGATCAGACACCATGCATGTCTCGGGCTTATATGCGGCAACAATGAGATAGAAAATGCGTGGACGAGCTGGCCGGAATTCCGTGCCCATTCAGATGAGCTGCGCAATGATTATCTGCGTATATTTGAGGATATCATCCCGACGGTTGCACGCGAGTGTGCACCTCAGGTGTTCTACTGGCCTTCATCCCCTTCATCGGGAGGACGGTTTGACAAGCCTTATGATGAGACACGCGGAGATGCCCATTTCTGGGATGTCTGGCACGGACTCAAGGACTTTGAGGAATACTCGAATCACACTATGAGATTTGTATCCGAGTTCGGATTCCAGTCATTTCCGTCGGTCAAGACGGTCAAGACCTTTACCCGTGAAAGCGACAGAAATGTCTTTTCCAAGGTCATGGAGTCCCATCAGAAGAACGAGGATGCAAACGGTAAGCTGATCTACTATCTGTCCCATAATTTCCTGTTCCCGAAGGATTTTGAGAGCCTGCTGTACTTAACCCAGATACTCCAGGCGGTCGCGATCAAGCACGGTGTCGAGCACTGGCGCAGGAACAGGGGAAATGTCATGGGAACGCTGTACTGGCAGTTCAACGACAGCTGGCCGGTGGCATCATGGTCGAGCATCGATTACTTCGGCAGATGGAAACCGCTCCAGTATTTTTCCAAATATTTTTACGCCCAGATCGCAGGCTCGATAGAGCGCCGGGGCAACATCGTAAGTCCCTATGTTGTCAATGAGACGAGGGATTTTGAGACGAGAAGAGTGAAGATATCGCTTCAGACGATGGAATTCCGCCTTCTCCACGAGGAGGAGCATGAAGTTGATATCGCACCGTTTTCCGCCAAGAAGGTCTGTGAGATCGATTATACTGATCTTATCGCGGGAATGGAGAATTCCGTGTTCGTCGAGGCCGAATTCTATGATGAGGACGGCGTGATCTGCTCCACGGAGATAGATGTTTTTGTCAAATACAAATATCTGAACCTCGAGGGTTCGTCGATATCATATTCGGTAATAGAACTTGCCGATGAATATGTTATACGTATGATGTCCGGCGGGTTTGCGGCTTTTGTGGAACTCGACCTTCTGCAGGCCGATGCGATATTCTCCGATAACTATTTCCACCTGACCAGTAAGAGGGAGAAGACGGTAAGGCTCAAGAAGAGCGATATCCGTTATCTGAACCCGAACGTTTCGGAGATCCAGAACAGATATGAACTTGAACAGCAGCTTGTTATCAGATCACTGAAGGATACATTCTGATGGATATACCAAAGGATCCGGCAATGCTTTTGAGCTTTGTCAACCTGAAACTGAGAGATTATTACAAAAGTCTTGATGAGATGTGTGATGATCTTGATATCGACCGTGACGGTATAGTAAATAAACTGTCATCGATCGGATACGAGTACGACCGGGAGTCAAACAGATTCGTATAAGCTACAGGAGATTGCCCATTATAAAGGCATAGATGTCCGATGAGCGTTCACGCCAGTGTTCACATACGGACTGTGCACTCTCCTCGGTCGGAAGGTTGATCCTGATGTTGATCAGATCCTCGGACCGCTCCCTGGCGGTAAGATCCGCTACATAATCGCCCGATGATGTCCGGTAGTAGTTGGTTATGACCGACATCCGGTTAGCGATCTCTCCGCGGTTTTCTTCGCAGAAGGAATCGATATCCTTGCGGATGCCTTCGGAAATGCGGTTTCGAAAATATGCAAGCGATTCACGGCCTGTATCGGTAAGCTCGACAAATGTCTGGCTGTGGGTCGACGAGGATTCGATATAAGCATCCTCGGTGAGTTCGTAAAACGCCTGCGTAAGGTTGAAATAGTTCGAGTATTCCCGGTCGAGGATAAAATCATACACCTGTGACTTGGCGATAGGATAATCGAACTTATCAAGCATATACAGAACTATGAGTTTTGTCAGAGTTTGTGGCTGTGTCATGGCTATATAATAATAAGAACGACAAAAAAAGTCAAAAATAAAAGGAGGACATATGACGCGAGAAAAATATGAATCACTGGCACTTTCGGCGCTCAAGGACATAGCGAAGGCAAGAAACATCAAGGGTACTTCGCTTATGAAAAAAAGTGAGATCGTTGATGCGATGCTCGCCCTTGATGCGAAGGAGGCTGCCGCAGCCGCCGCTCCCAAAACGGCAAAGGATGGCAAGGAGGGAGAAAACGAAGAAAAGCCCAAAAGGGTACTTTCGGATGAGGACCGCAGGATGGCGGTCGGAGAGGAGAGTGAACTTTCCGAGGAGAAGAAGATGCTTGATTCCGGAGAGGAAGCAAGAGGTATCCTCGAGGTCATGTCTGACGGCTACGGCTTCATCAGGAGCGAGAACTATCTGCCCGGTGATGATGATGTATATGTTGCTCCGAGTCAGATCAGAAGATTCGGTCTCAAGACCGGTGATATCGTTGCCGGTAACATGAGAGTCAAGAATCCTAATGACAAGTTCGGCGCCCTGCTCTATGTCAAGACCATTAACGGACTGACTCCGTCAGAGGCCTGCAAACGTAAGAGTTTCGAGGACCTGACACCGATTTTCCCGGATGAGAAGCTGAAGCTTGAAACACCCGGGGGCAGCATCGCGATGCGTATCATGGATATGATGTGCCCTGTCGGAAAAGGACAGAGAGGTATGATCGTATCTCCTCCGAAGGCAGGTAAGACAACGCTTCTGAAGGATGTTGCCAAATCGATCACAAAGAACAATCCCGAGATGCACCTTCTCATACTGCTCATCGATGAGCGTCCCGAGGAAGTTACCGATATCAAGGAATCGATAGAAGGCGATCAGGTCGAGGTCATCTACTCGACATTTGACGAACTGCCCGAGCATCACAAGAGAGTATCGGAGATGGTTATCGAACGTGCCAAGAGACTTGTCGAACACGGCGAGGATGTAACGATATTGCTTGACTCGATCACCAGACTTACGAGAGCGTATAACCTGACCGTTCAGCCGAGCGGACGTACTCTTTCGGGTGGT
>JBGUNV010000141.1:0-16736 GCA_045117595.1 Lachnospiraceae bacterium | reverse complement strand
GGAGGATGTATGTCTATAGCAGGTGTAGGGAACTATTTGGGAACGACTAATTATTACCCTCAGGGAATTCAGAGTAAAACGAAAATGGTCTCGAATTCTTTTGACTCGAGTATCAATTTACGTGTCAATGATGGAGATAAAGGCGATAAAGCGATAGTATCGATTGGGCATTGCGATGGAAGTACGATATCCGTTTTCCCAGGAGAGGAATCCGGACAGTACAGAGTAAAGCGCTGGGATGAAAACGGTGATGAAAAAGAATATAACGTGGATATCAATAATGTGAATCCGGAAAATGCCAGTTATATCGAGATGTTGACATATTCGGCTCATTTGGAGCATACAGGTCAGTCGGATTTTGCGTTTGGGAGTTTTGTTTCAGCTGCGCGTGGCGTGAACGGAGATATTTCTTATGATTCAAGTAACATTGACATCAAGTATGATTTTAAGCGACTGATATCTGAATTTATGAAGTTTCAGTACGATGTTGGAAACTACAGTGGATATCTGAAGTATAAAGCTCTTTATGATCATATAAATCAGTAGTTTGATGCGTATAGTGTTTTTACCGCTCGGACCTTTCCGGGGAGCGGTGCGGCTCTGACTGACAGATGAGCTGCGGAAAGGAGAAAGTATATGTCAATAGCAGGTTTAGGAACATTTCAAAGCAAGACAACTTACTATGCCATGTTTAGGGGTGGAAAGGGGAAAGATGTCTCCGCGCAGGATTCTTTTGAAGGAAAATTGGCACAGGATGATTATGGAATCGGAAATGATAAGAACATGATTACGGAAGTATCCAAAGAAAGCGTAATGTCTAAGGATTTGGATGCTACGTGTATTCCGATCATGGGTAAAGGATATGGCGATCCGGCTGCGTATACCAGATGTATTACAGCCAATATCAAGACAAAGGAGGCGTACGCGCAGCAGAATTCCAACGGAGAAGTGATCTATTCATACCGGGAGACCGAGCAGTCATTCAATATTATCATCAATTCCGATGGTAAGGATAAAACATACACTATAACGGGCATTGATGAAAACGGAGAGGAGTTCGAAAGAGCATTTGATCCGTATGATATGGATCCGAAGGATATGAATTATCCCGAGTTCGCAGCTATGTGTATGTATATCAGACAGACGGATGAAACTGCGGATCTGATAGCGAGCAGCTATTTTACGGATACAAGCTATTTCGACGGGATATTTGACAGAGGTGATCGTGTCAGCCTGCTGGGACAGTATGCTGAAGAGTATGGTAATTCAGAGCCGTCTCTTGCAAGCCTTGCGAATAAGATATTTGACGCTATAAATACATTTTTCGACAGAGCAATGAGGGGAAGCGGATTCTCTGAAGAAGCATTCTCACTCCTGTTTGCGGATCTTGATGATATCGAGACGCAGGAAAAGATCAGTGCGCTCAAAAACGGATATACCTATTCTGACAACACAACCGATCCGGTATCCGAAACAATTGTTTCAAAACACAATCAGTACACGGATCCTGATACCGGTGAGATTGTTCCGGTGAATATCAGATATATCACAGCCTATACTGATGAGGGGATCTCCTGTAAGGAAATAAAAGATGAAGGGGGAAAAAAATCACAGAGAGATTTATGGAGCCTTTCGTATGATTCCCCGGACAGTTATGAAAAGGTTCAGGAGTTCTTAAAGAGTTTTTCAAAAGATCAGAATCTGACATTTGCTCCGCAGGAGAAGTTCTGGAAGGACTTCATGAAGGATGATTTTGATATTGACGGATTCCGTGCATATTACGATTCCACCGATAACGGAAAGATAAATGTTGAGAAGGGATTACAGGAGGGCAAGAATCTGGGAGATCTCTTGACCGAGCCTTTTGCCGAATATATCAACAACACTCATTTTATCGGCAAGGTATTTACGGAGCAGGAAATGTGGGATAACTGGAATGCCCAAATAGAAGCAAACCAGAGGGCTCTGGGCATAAACAGTACAGGAGATAAAACATCCACAGATTCCAGGGATAAGGTCCATGCAATGAGAGAACAGGCATTTCTGGGTATTGGAAAGAATGCTTCGGAGAACGTAAAAAAAGCCTGGCTGGAGGCTGCAGATGAAATTGGAATGGACGGACAGGGATTATCGGCTACCGGAACACTTGATCATATCCCGCAGTTTATGATACAGCGATTTATCCGCCAGTATAACGGATATGATCCGGATGATGTTCTGGGGAGTACGGTAAGCTCGGCCATCCAGGCGGCTCAGGACGCTATTTATGCTCTTGACCATCCTCTCGAGCCTGATACAACAAGGAGTTCGAAAGTACTTGCGGCGAGGGAGAAAGAGAGAGCCTTCTATGAGCGTTTTATAGAAAAACTCATGGGAATGAGAGCGCTCTAAAACTTCGCCAATATATTCAAGTCGAAATTTAATAAGAGTTAGGGAAAGTGGCTGTGTTCAAAGGATTGAACTTTGGACACAGCTTTTTAATACCAAACAAAGCATAAACAGACAGGAAAACAAGGACTGGAGGGTAGTGATTTATGAAAATTGCAGACAGTACAGTAAACATGATGTCGGGGAGAAACTATACTCAGACCGGGATGAAGAACGGGGTGGCCGGTTATGAAAGCAGCTTCATGGGAATGATCAACAGATATAACACCAATAGGGATAATGCTCTTGCAAAGGACACTTATCAATCTGGCAAGGATAATGGTGGGATGGGTTCTTACAATATGGATGATATCGGGTATTTCAAGGGACTCGGAAAAATCACATCTGGAAGCCTATTTGGAGCGGGAGCAGGTGCGTCAGCTTTTCAAAACAATACTCTGGCCGCGATGTTTAAGAGATTCGCATCTTTTGGAATGATGGGCGGCGCGGCTATTGGCGGATACTCCTCGAGTATGATCACATATTCGGAAACCGAAGAGACAGGGTTTCATGCGTGCGGTAAGGCATGTACAGAGGACGGCCGGACGATCGATTTTAATGTAAATATCCTGATGAGCAGGAGCTATATGGAATATATGAACGTAAGGGTTCCGACTATGGCTGATGCCCTGTTTGATCCGCTTATTGTCAATATCGGTTCAGATACAGCGGATGTGAGGGATCAGACTTTCAAGTTTGATCTTGATGCCGACGGGTGTGAGGATGAAATATCCATGCTTGGTAAAGGTTCGGGATTTCTTGCTTTGGATAAAGACGGTAACGGAAAAATCGATGACGGCAACGAATTGTTCGGAACAAAGAGCGGTGACGGATTTGGCGAACTTCGGGAATATGACAGTGATGGCAACGGATGGATCGATGAGAACGACGAGACATTCTCAAAACTTAAGGTGTGGTGCAAGGATGAGAACGGTAATGACGTACTCATGGATCTGAAGGAGGCAGATATCGGAGCCATATATCTTGGAGAACAGCGGACGGAGTTTACACTTGGCGGATCGGACGGTTACAGAGACGGAGTGATCAGATCCACAGGGGTATTTCTTCGTGAAAGCGGAGGCGCAGGTACAATACAGCATGTGGATTTGTCCATGAAACAAAACGGTCTGGGTACAAAAGTCAGCGGTGATGATACAGTTGCGGATGTAAGTACATCTGATAACCGAAATCAGAGCAATGCCACCAGGAGGCAGGAAGAAAGACGGCGGCAGGAAGCAAAGGCAAGAAGGAAAAAAGCTGATGATAAGGCAGCAGCGGATGCCATGTACAGAAGACAGATGGAAAATAGGAAATACATGAATAAGCTTCAGGAGAGGCGATTTATGGAGAGAAAGGAATACCATGAGGAACTGAGCGAGGAGCAGATGGAGAAACTGCTTGAAGATCAGGAAGCAGTATAACAATCCGGTTAAAAAAATCCCTTCTTTATATTATATGCCGACTTCGTCATAAGGCGGAGCCGGCATAATTGCCTGTTGATAATACTTGCGTTTACTATTCACAGATAGTAATATGATTATATGAAAATGAGCCTGTTTATGGGTATGTGAGATGTGTAGAGTTGTAAAAATGAAAATCGGTGATAGAGATATCAGAGTTGCCGATATTAAGAAAAAATACATAATGAATATTGTCGATGCTGCAGAAAAGTGTAGCTATATTGACCGTGTAATTCTTTTCGGATCCAGTATTATGGAAAGGTGCAAAGAGTCTTCAGATATTGATATTGCTGTTTTTGGATCGGCATCTAAAGGAAAAGCCCTCACATCAAAGAGTTACAGAGAGTTTGCCGGACAACTTTATGCATTTGATGACTATAATCAAGGTTACGATATTTTGTACTTTAAGTCCGGAAAGGATTATGCCGGCGGAATCATGGATGATATTGAGAGTGGCGAGGTAATCTATGCCAGGCAATAAACAGGCAACACTTGAATTGAATATGTTTCAGATCAAGGCAGATCTTGTTGCCGCAGAGAGGATTATGGCCGAGGCAAAAGAATCGAAGCCCAAGCTCGCAAAGTACCTTAAGGGACAGGCAGGCTACCATCTTCAGCAGGCTGCGGAGAAGCTTATCAAGATACAGATCTACAAATCCGGACAGAAAATTGACTATTCCAAACTGTATAAACATGATCTTCAATACATAATCAATTATGCGACTTCCAATGGTATCAACTTAGTTGTACCGGACTACGTAATGAAGAATACTTTGGTAATATCATCGTGGGAAGCAGAAGGAAGATACGATATTCATATTGTTGTGAAATATCCGCAGCTGGAAAAAGCCTTTTCCGTAATATCTGAGTGGTATAGGCAGATGGAGAAGCAGCTCAAGTAGATTGCCACAAAGATAGGTCAATTCATAGGTCAATAAGTCGATGATAGAGCTCAGATATCGTTGATATTGCAACGGGCTTGGAGGGTGTACGGACGGACTCTGACTCCGTCATCTGAAGGTTCGAATCCTTCTAGCCCTGCGAAACCTCAGTGAGAGATCGCTGGGGTTTTTATTTGCTTATTTCGCCAATTGAAGTGTAATATCCGCTGTATTTTGCTAAATTGCAGATTTTTCTGTAAGTGCGGAAAATGTATACTGGCCATATAAGATATTTAAAGGAATCTTCAAATAACCAATACATGAAAGGAGGATGTTTGTCAGATAACACGTTTCAAATGTATAATAATGTAACTGTGAGTTAGCAGATATTAAATGTAAACAAAGGAGAGAGGTATATGAAAAAGATAGCGAAACAAGTTATAACTGTAGTACTTATGGCTATTATGTTGGTGGGAATAATACCTGAAAGCATACAAGCGGCAACCGACAAAGTACCGGCCAAATTCAAAAAGGCAAAAGAATTGGACTTTGGAGAGTTATACGAATTGAAGACTACAGAAAGATATACCTTTGAAGTTGATAAGTCAGGCAAATTCGACTTTTATTTTGATAATGGTCCCACTGTTTTACTATATGATCAGACCGGGAAGTTCCTTTTTCAGTTTGCTACTACGATAGACATGGTAGACTTCGCATATTATGATAGATCATCTTCTTTATATCTCAAAGCGGGCAGATACTATCTTGAGGTCAGAAAACACAGTAACGATGGCAGATTTGACGATCCCAGGAAAAATGATCCGGATTCATTTTCTGTTGAATACGAGAACTCAAATGAATCATTTGTTGAGAGCTATGATGACAGCGATGATTCTGCCGAATATGCAAATGAAATAGAACTTGGAGAAAAGTATCGCGGTCAGCTTGGAGTTAAGGACATAGCAGATGTATTTATGTTTTCACTTCCCAAGGATGAGGATGTAACGGTTGTATTAAAATCTTCGACAATCCCTAATGCAGAATATTGCCTGATAGATGCCGCTTCTTTAAAGAAGGTAAAGGGGAATCTTGATGAAGATGTGGAAAGTGCTGCGGAATTTCTTGCCGGATTTGCAGGGGCATCAGAGTATACCGATCTGTTTAAGGAACTTGGCAGAGATCCGAGATTTTTAAAAGATGAACAGACATCTCTTACTCAAAAGGAGAAACTTAAGAAAGGCGAGTATTATCTGGTCATAACCGGTTCTGCATTAGGCGGCGATGCGTTGGAATATCATTCGGGAAGTTATGAGTTTAAGATCAGTGGCACCTCAGATAATAAAACTTCCAAAAATTCGATCAAAATAAAATAAGTAAAGTTCAGATTTTGAATAAGAGCGGGTCCGGATCATAGCGGGTCCGCTCTTATTATATTCATTATGATAATTTCAATATTTCTTCACAATTTCCATATTGACAACAACAAAGGCTGGTGGTACATTATGTACAGATGTTAGCACTCTTATCGGTCGAGTGCTAACAATCCCGGACCGAAAGGATGAACACCTTGGATCTTGACGACAGAAAGAAAAAGATACTGCTGGCCATAATAAAGACTTACCTTGATACGGGTGAGCCCGTGGGCTCAAGGACAATATCCAAGATAGAAGGATTGTCTTTAAGTTCGGCAACTATCCGAAACGAGATGGCGGATCTGGTTGATATGGGTTATATCCTTCAGCCGCATACTTCAGCCGGACGTATTCCTTCAGATAAGGGATACAGGTTCTATGTGGACCAGCTGATGGCGGAGAAGGAGGCTCAGATCGAGGAGCGTGAGCGCGAGACGGATGAGATGAAGGATCTGCTCATCGAGAAAGCCGACAAGATGGAACGCCTCCTCAAACATGTGGCCAAGAGCCTGTCAACGAATACGAACTATGCGGCAATGATATCCGCTCCGCAGTACCATATGAACAGACTCAAGTTCATACAGTTGTCCAGGATGGAAGAAAAACGCATTGTTGCCGTTATCGTTGTCGAAGGAAACATGATCAAGAACCAGATCATTGATATAGACGAACCGATCGATGATGAGACGCTTTTGAAGCTTAACATGCTTCTTAATACAACGCTCAACGGGATGGCGATCGAGGACATTAATCTGTCGATCATTGCCAGGATGAAGCAGCAGGCAGGCGAGCAGGCGGGGATCATAGCCGAGGTAATCGATGTGGTTGCCGAATCGATCAAGGCTGATGAGGATCTCGAGATATATACGAGCGGTGCCAACAATATCTTCAAGTATCCTGAACTTGCGGATAATGAGAGGGCCAGTGAGATCATAACTGCATTTGAAGAGAAGAAACAGCTGACCGATCTTGTTTATGAGACCCTGTCCCATTCAGATGAGAAGGGTATTCAGGTATATATCGGAGAGGAATCTCCGGTTGAAAATATGAAAGACTGCAGTGTCGTTACAGCGACTTATGAGCTTGACGAAGGTATCCACGGTACGATAGGTATCATAGGACCGAAAAGGATGGATTATGACAAGGTACTGTCGACCATCAAGAAGCTTACGAGCGAACTCGACACCATGTTCAAGAAGAGTTGAAGGAGAAGAAATTGAGTAAGGAAGAAGGAATAAAGATCGATATCGAATCCGCTGATGACGATCTGAAGGATGAAAAAACCCCCGCTCCGGATGCGGAGGATGAAGCGGAAAATATAAACGAAGAGACGGAGAATACTTCCGAAGAGACGCCGGAAGAAGATAATACTCCGGAAGTGGACAGGGATACAGGATCTGAGGAAGCGGATCAGCCTGAAGAGGCCGGTAAAAAATCCGAAGATGAGCCGGAAGGATCGAAGGAAAAGAAGAAGCACTTTGGAAAAAAGAACAAAAAAGATCCGAGGGATGAAAAGATAGAACAGCTTGAAGACAGGGTAAAACGTCAGATGGCTGAATTCGAAAACTTCCGGAAGCGTACCAATAAGGAAAAATCCGGAATGTATGACATGGGAGCAAAAAGTGTCATAGAAAAGATATTGCCGGTCATAGATAATTTTGAAAGAGGCCTGGACAATATTCCCGAAGGAAGTGATTCGGCGTTCGTTGACGGAATGCAGATGATATATAAACAACTGGCGACAGAACTTGATAAGCTCGGTGTAAAGCCGATAGAAGCCGTCGGAAAACCTTTTGACCCGACGTATCACAATGCCGTGATGCAGGTTGAGAGTGAAGAATATGAGAGCGGAGTGGTGGCGCAGGAACTCCAGAAGGGATACATGTATCACGAAACCGTTGTCCGCCCGAGTATGGTCGGGGTAGTCCCGTAAGCTTACAGAAGAACAAAAACAAAAAAGAAAAATCAGTATACAGGAGGAAAATATTATGAGCAAAATAATCGGAATCGACTTAGGAACAACAAACAGCTGCGTAGCAGTAATGGAAGGTGGTAAGCCCACCGTTATCACAAACACGGAAGGTTCAAGGACAACACCGTCTATCGTGGCATTTACGAAGAACGGTGAGAGACTTGTAGGTGAAGGAGCAAAACGTCAGGCGGTTACAAATGCCGAGAATACGGTTTCCTCGATCAAGAGAGAGATGGGTTCGGACTATAAGGTAACCATTGATGACAAGAAGTACAGCCCGCAGGAGATCTCTGCGATGATACTTCAGAAGCTGAAGGCTGATGCTGAAGGATATCTCGGCGAGAAGGTTTCGGAAGCCGTTATAACAGTTCCTGCATATTTTAATGATGCACAGCGTCAGGCTACAAAGGATGCCGGTAAGATCGCCGGACTTGATGTAAAGCGTATCATCAATGAGCCTACGGCAGCAGCACTTGCTTACGGCCTTGATAATGAAAAAGAACAGAAGATCATGGTTTATGACCTTGGCGGCGGTACATTTGATGTATCCGTTATCGAGATAGGTGATGGCGTTATCGAGGTTCTGGCTACGAGCGGTAACAACAGGCTCGGCGGCGATGATTTTGATAACAGGGTTACACAGTGGATGCTTGATGAATTCAAGAAGGCCGAAGGTGTTGATCTGTCAAATGACAAGATGGCAATGCAGAGACTCAAGGAAGCTGCAGAGAAGGCCAAGAAGGAACTGTCGAGTGCAACTACAACGAACATCAACCTTCCTTTCATCACGGCTACGAATGAGGGACCCAAGCATTTTGATATGAACCTTACAAGAGCCAAGTTTGATGAACTCACACATGATCTTGTTGAGATGACTGCGGAACCTGTACGTACTGCATTAAAGGATGCGGGTATCACGGCATCGGATCTCGGACAGGTTCTCCTCGTAGGTGGTTCTACAAGAATACCGGCAGTCCAGGATAAGGTTAAACAGCTTACCGGCAAGGAGCCGAGCAAGTCACTTAACCCCGATGAGTGCGTAGCTCTCGGTGCATCGATCCAGGGTGGTAAACTTGCAGGCGATGCCGGTGCAGGTGAGATCCTTCTGCTTGATGTAACTCCGCTTACACTTTCTATCGAGACGATGGGTGGTGTTGCTACTCACCTTATCGAGAGAAACACAACGATCCCTACCAAGAAGAGTCAGATATTCTCTACGGCAGCGGATAATCAGACAGCGGTTGACATCAATGTCGTTCAGGGTGAGAGACAGTTTGCAAGAGACAATAAGTCCCTCGGACAGTTCAGGCTCGACGGAATACCTCCCGCAAGGCGTGGTATGCCTCAGATAGAGGTTACATTTGATATAGATGCAAACGGTATAGTCAATGTTTCGGCTAAGGATCTCGGAACCGGCAAGGAACAGCATATCACGATCACATCGGGAACTTCCATGAGTGATGATGAGATCGAAAAGGCTGTCAAGGAAGCTGCACAGTACGAGGCTGAGGACAAGAAGCGTAAGGAAGCCGTTGATGCCAAGAACGATGCTGACTCGTTTGTATTCCAGACCGAGAAGGCTATCGAAGAGGTTGGAGACAAGCTAGATGCTTCCGACAAGGAAAATGTTGAAGCCGAACTCAAGACTCTCAAGGAGCTTGCAGAGAAGGCAGATCCCGAGAATATGACCGAGGATCAGGTTGCAGAACTCAAGGCTCAGCAGGAGAAGGCTATGACAGCAGCCCAGAAGCTCTTTGAGAAGATGTACGAACAGGCACAGGGTGCAGCAGGCGCTCAGGGAGCAGGTCCGGACATGAGCGGATTTGCAGGTGCAGGTCCTGATATGGGCGGTACATCGGCAAGTCAGGACGGCCCGTCAGCAGACGACGTTGTTGACGGCGATTTCAAGGAAGTATAACGTAAATTATCATGGCAGAAAGTAAAAGAGATTATTATGAAGTCTTAGGCGTTGCCAAGAACGCTGATGACAGTGCAATAAAAAGTGCATATCGTAAACTTGCCAAGAAATATCATCCGGATATGAATCCCGGCGATAAGGACGCGGAGGCCAAATTTAAAGAGGCCTCCGAGGCTTATGCCGTTCTGTCCGATCCGGATAAGAGAAGACAGTACGACCAGTTCGGACATGCCGCATTTGAACAGGGCGGTCCGGGCGGATACGGCGGATTCGATTTCGGTTCGATGGACTTCGGAGATATATTCGGAGACATATTCGGAGATCTGTTCGGAGGCGGAAGATCGCGAAGTTCAAGGGCATATAACGGTCCGATGAAGGGCCAGAACCTGAGAGCCAGTGTCCGTATAACGTTTGAAGAAGCTGTCTTCGGATGCGAGAAGGAGATCGAGCCGCTTCAGAAGGACGAGTGTAAGACCTGCCACGGAACGGGAGCCAAACCCGGTTCGAGTCCCGTAACATGCAGTAAATGCGGTGGAAAGGGACAGGTTGTATTTACTTCACAGTCGCTTTTCGGGACTGTCAGAAACGTACAGACATGTCCGGACTGCGGGGGAAGCGGTAAGACGATCAAGGATAAGTGTCCCGACTGTCGTGGTATGGGATATATTTCTTCGCGCAAGAAGCTTGCCGTGTCGATACCTGCGGGTATTGACAGCGGACAGTGCGTGCGCCTTCGTGACAAGGGAGAGCCGGGTACGAACGGAGGACCGAGAGGAGACCTGCTCGTAGAGGTGGTTATAGCACCTCATCCTATTTTCCAGAGACAGGATATGGATATCTTCTCGACAGCTCCTGTTTCGTTTGCGGTTGCCGCGCTTGGAGGAGATATACTTATTGATACGGTTGACGGAAAGGTTTCGTACACCGTCAAGCCCGGAACTCAGACGGATACCAAGATAAGACTCAAGGGCAAGGGTGTTCCGTCGCTTCGGTCATCAAATGTCAGAGGCGACCATTATGTGACTCTTGTGGTACAGACACCTGTAAAGCTTTCATCTGAGGCGAAAAAACTCCTTCGGGATTTTGATGCCCAGACGGATGATTCCCTTACAGCGGTTGAGCGTTACAAGGCTTCCAAGGCCGGAAATGATGCCGGAGGGACTGATAAGAAAAAACGCGGATTTAAGAAGTGATTTTTGAAAGATCGTCGAAGACCTGCAGGATATGTCCTGCGGGTCTTTTTGCGTAAGATGATGCGTTACTTTGCACTTTGGAGGATGGGCTGGGCTACTTGAATTGTGCCGGGAGATAACGTATAATGTCATAAGTTTGTTTTTGTTCACAGATAATACATGAATTATGATAGAAAAGATAAAGAATAACAAAAAAACAGTGATCATCGCAGCGGCATGTATAGTCTGTCTGATCGTTGCAGGGATCGCGGTATACGCATTTAGCGGAAGGAATACGGTATCCCCCGAGCCTGCCGCTCAGAATGTTCCTCAACAGACGGAGGAAAACCCGGGAAAACCTGCCCAGGGTAACGGGGATTCAACAGGTGACGAAGCGGCTTCTGATAAGGAAGATCCCAATGCCGTTCCTGAAGGTATGATGAGGAGTTTCCTTACGGGACTTCCGGTTGATGAGAAGATCGGAAACCGTCGTCCGATCGCCATAATGCTTAACAATCTCAAAGCGGCCCAGCCGATGAGCGGCGTTTCATATGCCGATGTTGTCTATGAATATGTTGTGGAAGGATCTATAACAAGGCTGATGGGACTTTTTGAGAATTACGATGATCTCGAGAAGATAGGTTCCGTCAGGAGCTGTCGTGAGTATTTTGTATATACCGCACTGGAGTTTGACGCGATCTACATGCATTTCGGACAGGCCTCATATGCCGTGGATCTGCTTGAAAGGGATTATGTTGATAACATCAACGGACTCGGACCTGCAGGCGATGTAAGCTTCTACAGGACTACAGACCGTCAGGCACCGCATAATGTATATACGAGCAAAAAAGGTATAGATGCCGGGATAGACATGCTCGGTTACCGGAGAGATCATTATGAGGGCTACAAGGGCAAGTTCAAATTCTGTGACCTTGACAAGGTTGTTACGAACGAGAACGGTGAGAGTGCCAAGCACATAGAGCCCAAGTACAAGATCAACAAGCCGTGGTTTGAGTATAACGAGGAAACCGGAAAATATGACAGATATCAGTATGACGGTCCTCAGATCGATGATCTGAACGGAGAACAGCTTTCATATGATAATGTCATCCTGCAGTACAATTACTGGGTTCAGCTTGATGATAAGGATTATCTTGCATTTGATTGTCATAAGGGCGGTGTCATACAGTATTGTACAAAGGGAAAATGGGTTCCCGGTACATGGCTTCGCGATATCAACGAGGACAATTTCGATATGTCGGCGATCAGATATTATGACATGGACGGCAACGAGATGGAGATCAATAACGGTAAAACATTCATATGCGTGATCCAGGATGATCAGATCGAAAACGTTGTTGTTGAATAAATCCGAAGATGCGGGGCCTTTGCAAAGGCCCCTTATTTTTATGGTGGAGAAACAGTATGAAATATAACAGATACACGATCGCGACAACAGTCGCGGCAGAAGATATCATAGTTAGCATGCTTGATGATCTGGGTGTGGAAGGCGCGCAGATAGAAGACAGGACTCCGCTTACTCAGGAGGAACTTGCCGGGATGTTTGTTGATATAATGCCGGAGATAGGCGAGGATACCGGAGAGGCATATGTCTCGTTCTATCTGGATGCGGATGAGGATCATGATGAGCTCCTTTCGGATATAAAAAAGGAACTTAAGAACATACAGGATATGATGGATGCGGGCAGCTGCAATATCACTGTTTCGGCAATGGAAGATACGGATTATCTGAACAACTGGAAACAGTATTTCCACCAGTTCTTTATTGATGACATCCTGTTCATTCCGTCATGGGAAGAAGCCGAGGATCCGTCATTTTCAGGTATGATGATACATATCGATCCGGGAACGGCGTTCGGAACGGGGATGCATGAGACGACACAGCTGTGCATACGGGCTCTTCGGGAATATGTTACCCCGGGGTGCAGGGTGCTCGATGTCGGTACGGGAAGCGGTGTACTGGCCGTGCTTGCATACAGATTCGGTGCAGGACATGTAACGGGGACCGACTTGGATATATGTGCCGAAGCTGCCACGGCAGACAATATGGCTGCAAACGGGCTGGCTGATGCAGGATTCCGGCTGATCATCGGAAATATCATAGATGATGAGGAAGTTCAAAAGGAAGTCGGAGACGGTTATGACATCGTAGTGGCGAACATACTTGCCCAGGTGCTCATACCGCTCATGCCCAAAGGCACAGAGTGCCTGAAGCCCGGCGGGATATACATAATGTCGGGAATAATCGACGATAAGGAAAATGAAGTTGCAGACGCATGCCGTGCCAACGGACTTGAGATTATAAAGATTTCACATCAGGGTGAATGGGTCGGGATCGTTGCGCGAAAGACGGCCTGATATATAAAACCGAGGTCAGATGTACAGATTTTTTACGGACAGTGAAAATATAGATATTGACGCTAAAAGAGCAGTCATCACCGGACAGGATGTGAACCATATCAGGAATGTTCTGCGTATGCATGAGGGAGAGGAAGTTTCCGTGATGGTCCCGGGAGATGACAGAGAATATCGCTGTGCCATCAGGGATTTTACGGAAGAGGCTGTGGAGCTGACTCTTCTGTTTATAAAGGAGAGCAATGTGGAACTGCCGTGTAAGACTGTTTTGTACCAGTGCCTTCCGAAAGCTGACAAGATGGAGACGGTCATTACAAAAGCAGTCGAACTAGGGGCGTACAGGATAGTTCCCGTTGCTGCAGATCGTTGTGTCGTAAAGCTTGATAATGCAAGGGCAGACAAGAAGGTACATAGATGGAATGCCATAGCGGAAGCTGCCGCAAAACAGTCGAAGCGCGCGATCATTCCCGAAGTTTCGGGGATAATGACGATGAGAGAAGCGCTTGATGACTGCAGCGGATATGAAGTAAAGATCATACCGTATGAACTTGCCGATCCGGATATGATGGAGCATACACGACAGATCATCGGATCTGTAGAGCCGGGAATGAATGTTGCCGTTTTCATAGGCCCGGAGGGCGGATTTACTGATGAGGAGATAGAACTTGCAAGGGAAAGCGGACTTGAGATCGTGACATTGGGACACAGGATACTTCGTACCGAAACCGCGGGGCAGGTTGTATTGTCCTGGATCAATTACAATATAGAACGGTGATATATAATGACAGTATATCTTGACAACAGCGCGACAACACGCGCTTTTGATGAAGTAACCGAATACATGGTACATGTCATGAAGGATGTTTACGGTAATCCTTCGAGCCTTCATATGGCCGGAGTTGAAGCTGAGCGCGAGGTGAGGATGGCCGCTCAGATGATCGCGAAGACCCTGAAGGCGGATGAAAAGGAGATATTATTTACTTCCGGCGGGACAGAATCGGATAATATCGCCCTTATAGGCACCGCCATGGCCAACAGAAGAGCCGGTATGCATATTATCACGACCAGGACAGAGCATCCGGCAGTTCTTGAGACTGCAAAGTATCTGGAGGAACAGGGATTCAACCTTACATATCTTGACGTAATGCATGATGGAAGGGTGGATATCAACGATCTGAAGAATGCCCTTACCGATGAGACGATCCTTGTATCGATCATGCATGTGAACAACGAAACCGGCGCAGTGAACGATATCGAAAAGCTTGCGGCAGCCGTCAAGGAATATAATTTGTCGATCGTATTTCATACCGATGCCGTCCAGTCTTACGGAAAATATGAGATATGCCCGAAGAAGATGAAGATAGATCTGCTGTCGATAAGCGGTCATAAGATACACGGACCCAAAGGCTCAGGCGTATTATATGTTAATGAGAAGGTCAGGATCCGTCCGATCATATTTGGAGGCGGACAGCAGAAGGGTCTTCGGTCCGGGACGGAAAATGTTCCGGGAATAGCGGGAATAGGACTTGCGGCAAAGCTCATATATGAAGACTTTGCCGAAAAGACCGACAAGCTGTATGATCTGAAATCTTATTTTGCAGGGGAACTGTCAAAACTGCCTGACGTTACGGTAAACGGGATCCCATCAGAGGCCGGATCGGATTTTTGCGCACTTGTTAGGCAAAGTGCCCCGCATATAGTCAGCGCATCGTTTGCCGGGGTACGATCTGAAGTACTGCTACATACGCTTGAAGCCGCTGGTATATATGTGTCATCGGGAAGTGCATGCTCGTCAAACAAACCCGCAAAAAGTGCAACACTTACAGCTATGGGGATCGACAGAAACCTTCTTGATTCGACGCTCAGGTTTTCGTTTTCCGTTATGACAACACGTGAAGAACTGGACCGTACACTGGAAGTGCTTGCGGCAGAACTTCCCAAACTGAGAAGATATACGAGAAGTTAAGGAGAGATCGATGAGATATTCCACGTTTCTGATCAAATACGCAGAGATCGCAATCAAGGGTAAGAACCGATATGTCTTTGAGGATGCGCTTATGCACCGAATCAAACTGGTGCTTAAGCATGTTGAAGGAGAATATGCCGTAACCAAGGCACAGGGAAGGGTATATGTGAACTGTCTGTCTGAATATGATGAAGATGAGGTCATAGACGCTCTTCAGACTGTATTCGGGATCAATGCCATATGTCCGGTAGTAAAATGTGAGGATGAGGGTTTTGATAAGCTGAAGGAGACGGTGATACGGTACATCGATGATGAATACCCGGACAAGAACAGGACGTTCAAGGTATGCGCAAGACGTGCGGACAAATCTTATCCGATGCGTTCCATGGAGATAAACAGCGAACTTGGGGGAGTCATACTCGATGCTTTCCCCGAGATGAAGGTAGATGTACATGATCCCGAGATCGAACTTAACATTGAGATCAGGGAGAGTATTTTCATCTATTCCAGGCAGATAACGGGCCCCGGAGGAATGCCGGTCGGGACCAACGGTAAAGCTATGCTGCTTCTGTCCGGAGGGATAGATTCGCCTGTTGCGGGATATATGATAGCTAAACGCGGAGTCAAGATAGACGCCGTATATTTCCATGCGCCTCCGTATACAAGCGAGCGTGCGAAACAGAAGGTCATAGACCTCGCAAGGATCGTTGCAAAGTATGCGGGGACAATATGCCTTCATGTCATCAATTTTACGGACATACAGCTTGCAATATATGATAAGTGTCCGCACGATGAGCTGACGATCATAATGAGAAGATACATGATGAGGATCGCGGAACATATCGCAAAGGAAAATGACTGTCTCGGACTGGTTACGGGTGAGAGCATCGGGCAGGTCGCGAGTCAGACAATGCATTCACTTGCGGTCACGAACGAAGTGTGTACTCTTCCAGTGTTCCGTCCGCTCATCGGATTTGATAAGCAGGAGATAATCAGGGTGTCTGAAAAAATAGGTGCTTTTGAGACATCGATCCTTCCGTATGAGGATTGCTGTACCATATTTGTTGCTAAGCATCCGGTCACCAAACCCAATGCGAAAGTGATCAGAAAATCCGAGGAAAAACTGTCGGACTGCATTGATGAACTGGTACA
>JBGUNV010000140.1:0-11600 GCA_045117595.1 Lachnospiraceae bacterium | reverse complement strand
GAGCAGGTTTTGAGTATTCATTTTTCAAAACGGGTGTGTTATATTTTCAATGGACAAAGCGAACGGGAAAAAAACACCATAGTCGCTGAGTCCATTTTCTTATAGCATCCAATGCTAAGATCGTACCGATAGAGATTAAATCATCCAATGTAAATACACAGATGTCCGTCATATGGAGCATGGAGAGTGTTATGAAGAAAAACTGGATGTCAACTAAATACCTGGTGGTGTTTTTTGTACTTACACTCGCTTGGACATGGATATGTGGATTTTTACCGGTTATATTCGGGTTTACGGATACGGGAGCAGGGACATTTGTGTTCTATTTTGGTGGTGGAGCACCTTCTGTAGTCGCGTTGTTTCTGGTTTTTCTAACATACCCGAAGGATAAGAGAAAAGACTACTTCCGGCGTTGCTTCAGCTTTAGGCAAGCGGGGTGGAAGTGGCCTCTTATTACGGTTGCGATCTTCACGGCGCTGTCAGTGATAAGCATTGCTGTCGGTGTCGGTATGCTGGGATTTGAGATGCCAACGATGGATTACATTAAAGCGATTAAGGTAAATCCTTTGAATATTCTGCTCATACTCTTGATCTCGCTCATCTCCGGTCCTCTTAACGAGGAGTTCGGATGGAGAGGGTATGCACTTGACAGGATGCTTTTGAAGTTTGGATTCCTTAATGGTTCTCTGATTCTTGGATTTATATGGGCAATCTGGCATTTGCCGTGGTACTTTACACCCGGACAGGCACAGTATAATCTCCTGAGGGATTCTGTTTTCCACGCAGTAATGTTCGTGCCGAGTGTTATGATGTTGAGTGTATTTGTATCCTTCGTTTATATCAAGACGAACCGGAGCATTCTCGCGGGCGCACTCGTGCATATGTTTAGCAACCTGATTGGGAGTCAGCTGTTATCTTCTTATACTACAGACATGAGTATGTTGATAAGGTACATTAATATGGCGTTCTTCCTTGGCGTGATAATCTACACAACATATTCTCGCAGGTTCAGGACGGAGGTTGCTGAGATCATTTGCAATATACAGGAACAGAAATATTAAGATTTCACTTGAAAAGAATTTTTAATTCGATTAGCCTTTTCTCAGGACGTCCAAATCTGACCTGAGAGGAGGCTTTTATAATATATGAATAAGGAACAATTGCATCGTTTGGTTTCGCAGAGTACAGGAAATGAGAGTAATATCTGCCAGATTTACGCGATACAGGATGGTGAAACAGTATTAGATGACTGTTGGCACGGATTTAAGTCAGATGATGCTATGAACGTCAATTCAGTAACCAAGGGTATTGTGTCGCTCATTGCAGGAATTGCTCTTGATAAGGGATATATTAAGAGTGTGGACCGGAAGGTTATGGATTTTTTTCCGGATTATACGGTAAAGCGCGGAGAGAAAACCATTTATGAAGTAACTGTCAGGCATCTTCTGACGATGACTGCTCCGTATAAGGGAAAGTCTGAACCCTGGAAAAAAGTATGCACATCCGAAGACTGGACCCTCGCTATACTGGACCATCTCGGAGGCAGGAAGGGTATCACCGGAGAGTTTAGATATGCTACGCTGGGAATCCAAATTCTGGTTGGAATAATAGAGAGAGCAACCGGGGAGAAATGTATTGATTTTGCCAATGACAATCTGTTTGATCCTTTAGGTCTTCCAAGACGTATTTTGCACGGAGACAGTTCCAAAGAGGATCAGTTTGATTTCTTCATGAACAGGAATCCGAGAAAACCGGAGTGGTATTCGGATCCGCAGGGAACTGTAACCGCAGGTTGGGGAATGTGTATGTCAGCCAGAGACATGGCTGTGATCGGAGAACTTGTATTAAACGGTGGAACGTACAATGGAAAAAGGATAATCTCTGAAGAGTATCTGAATGACATGCTTAAGCCTCATCTAAAGCTTGGTGAAAAGATGGGATTTATGAATTATGGATATCTGTGGTATAAGCCATATGACGACAGAGATGTCTATGCGGCAATCGGTGACAGCGGTAATATCATCTATGTTGATAAAGAAAATAAGATTTCCGTGGGGATGACCGGTACGTTCAAGCCGAGAATCTTTGACAGGGTGCAGTTTATCGAAGAAAAAGTATTGCCGGGTATTTATGAATTGAGGGAACTTGAATGGTATATGACGTAGAATATGAAATAGCGGCACAGATATTCGTTCTTTTTATATTTGTTTATTCCTGTATCAATTATCCAATGAGAAACAGGAAAAATATGTTATTCAGAATTATGAGTATTATTCTGATCTTAACGCAGTCCTTCGATATATTATCTGCTTATGTAATATCATATAATGATATCTTCTCAAGGATCAGTAATATTCTGGTGAACACGGCATATTTCTTTTCCGGTACGATACTCTGTTATTTGCTCGGTGCCTATATTGATTATCATATCATACCTGAAAATGGGAAAAAGCCCTTTTTAAAAACAAAGCTGATTCTGTTGATAACAGAGGAAATTGCAATTATTGCAAATATCTTTGGGGGATTTTTCTTTTATATCACAGAAGATAATATATATACTCATGGTGATTGCTTTTATGTTATGCATTTTGTTTCAATCCTTTTCATTGTAATGGCGGGAATATCCATGTTCATAAACATAAAATTACTTGGAAAAGCACAGATATTGTACGGGTCCATTATTATTACACTGTATATTCTGCCAATAATACTGCAGGTCTTCTTTTTCCAGAACGTCTTAATAATAATGTTTGGGGCTTCGCTGATCATGTTAGTTACTCTCTTTTCGCTGGAAACTCCGGATTATGTAAAACTGCAAGCAACTCTCGAGGAATTGGAAACAGCAGAAACAGAGCTGGAAAAGCTGAACAAAAAATATTATGAGCTTGCTCATTTTGATCAGATGTCAGAATTATTAAATCGGACTGCTTATGAGGAAATGCTGTCAGATTTAAAAAATAATATAAGTAAGATCAGAGAAAAAAAGAATATCATCATTTTAATGGCTGATTTAAATTTCCTGAAATATCTGAATGACACTTTGGGACACAATACAGGTGACGAAGTAATTAAAAATGTTGCGTTGATCATAAAAGAAACCTTTTCAGATAAAGAAAACTGCTATCGCATCGGCGGAGATGAATTCTGTATTATCAGTATTGGAAACGATCAGATCGTATTTGAGACCATGTATCAAAAATTCTTAGATAAAGTAGCAGAAAAGAGTAAAAAGGTAGACTATCCTTTTTCTGTGGCCAGCGCCTACTACATTGTTCGGGATGAGAGCATTGATGACGCAATTCAGATTGTAGATAATATGATGTATGAAAATAAGAAAGAGATCAAAAAGGATTATCCGCATCTGGCCAGGGCATAGTAAAAGTAGCAAGATATTACAGTATACCGATTCAAAGGAGCGTTATGGGATTATTTGATAAGCTGCTGAAGACCTGTAAAGGAGATCATTGGTCAAGAGATAAGATAGACG
This sequence comes from Lachnospiraceae bacterium, assembly GCA_045117595.1. Classification (GTDB taxonomy): domain Bacteria; phylum Bacillota; class Clostridia; order Lachnospirales; family Lachnospiraceae; genus UBA2868. The sequence goes on along the minus strand of JBGUNV010000140.1, from coordinate 8,113 downwards.
CAGTGCAGAAAAAGCGTCTCAATGCTCTTGTGAAGTTCGCCAGAGAACGAAGTCCGTTTTATAAAGAACGCTATGCAGATGTGGGAGAGGTTTTTTTGCTGGCAGATATTCCCCCTGTCAGTAAATCGGAACTGATGGCCCGTTTTGATGATGTCTTAACAGATCGGAATATCAACATGGAACGGATCGATGCTTTTACGCAGGATCTGGATAATATCGGAAGAATGATTGACGGTAAGTATCTGATCTTTAAGACATCCGGATCTACAGGAAACCCTGCGGTTGTGTTATATGATAAACAGAATATCGATGTATCTTCAGCTGTTGCGGCATTCCGTACATTTGCAAGAAAAGAGGATTTACGCAGGTTCATGAAAAATGGCAGGAAAACAGCCGGCGTATTTGCGGATTACGGATTTTATCTTGCCTGCGGGATGTCGAGATATCTGCAACTCAAAATGCCACGACAGAAAACTAAGATCACCGTTGACGTCAACGCTCCCGAAGAGGAGATAATTAAACAGCTGAATGATTTTCAACCTGCCATGTTAAGCGGGTATCCTTCAAACCTGGCTCTGCTTGCGGACTTTGAGGAACTGAATATTCATCCGGATGTCGTGATCACCGGTGGAGAGCTTCTTACAGATGAGATCCGCAGAAAGTTAACCAATAAGTTTGGTTGCTATGTACAAACACATTATTCCTGTACAGAAGGTGGCGAGATAGCCTGCGAGTGTGAGGAAAAACATCTTCATATCAATGAGGATTGGGTGATCGTGGAACCGGTGGATGCGGACAATAAACCCGTTCCTTTCGGTAAGATGTCGGACAAGGTTCTGATAACCAATCTGGCAAATTATATACAGCCTTTTATCCGTTATGAATTAACTGATCGTGTAATAGTTCATAATGAGAAATGCAAGTGCGGAAGAACTGCTTTGTGGTTGGAGATTGAGGGAAGGACCGATGATATTCTTGAATTTGATAAAGGAATTCGCATAGCACCGATGTCTCTGTACAAGGTACTGGAGGAAGTTAGGACAATCCGCAGATTTCAGCTTGTTCAGAGAGCGTCTGATAGAGTGGAACTAAGGATGATATCGGATGAACGGGAGACAGCTTTCGAACAGGCAAAACATGATCTGCAGCAATTCTTTGAGAGCAAAGGTCTGACCGTAGAAATCATTCTGTCGGAAGATCCGCCACAGGCAAATAAGATCAGCGGTAAGTTCAAGCATATATACAGGGAATAAGCAGACTTCACCTGCTGTACAAAAGGCCAATTATGCGGTTCGTATGTACGAGAAGGTCGGATTCAGGACCGTGGATGAGAATGAAGAAGAGTATATTATGGTTTGTGATCTGACCGGAGAAAGATGACAAATTGAGGAATGGTATGAAGATAGAACATATTGCTATGTACGTTAACGAGTTGGAATCGGCCAGAGATTTCTTTGTGAAGTATCTCGGAGGGGTTTCCAATGATGGATATCATAACAAAACAACAGGATTCAGCTCTTTCTTTATCTGTTTTGATGACGGAGCCCGGTTAGAGATTATGAACAAGCCTTCTATGGAGGATATGGCAAAGCCGGTCAATCGTACCGGGTATATCCATATAGCTTTTTCTGTAGGAAGTGTTGAAGAAGTTGATCGTTTAACAAGACAATTACGGGAGGATGGATTTGAGGTATTGAGTGGTCCTCGAACTACAGGTGATGGCTATTATGAGAGCTGTATAGTCGGTTTTGAAGGTAACCAGATTGAGATCACAGTCTGATTAAATCGTAAACTGTTGTCCGGTATGACCTGGAAATCCATATTGACACAGTGTCAAAATTCACGTATAATTCATTCTGACACGAAGTCAGAATACATAACGGAGGACAGATATGCCAAAAGGATCACCTGAAAGAACCGCATCAAGAAAAGAAGAGATCATAAGTGCCTGCGAAAAGCTGTACCGGACCATGAGCTTTAAGGATATAACACTTAAGGAGATCGGAAACGAGACATCTTTTTCCAGACCGACGATATATAACTACTATCAGACAAAAGAGGAGATATTTCTGGCTCTTTTTGAAAAGGAGTATATTCGCTGGAATGAAGAATTACAGTCTATTCTTCAGGACAATGAAAGACTTGCAAAAGAACAGCTCGCGGAAAAACTGGCAACATCCATTGCAAACAGGGAGCAGCTCTTAAAACTTCTGGCCATGAATAATTACGATATGGAGGCAAACAGCAGACCTGAACTTCTGACATCCTTCAAGGTGGCTTATGGGGAGTCCATGAAGAACGTTTGCAGCATACTCACAAAGTTCTGTCCGGAGAAATCGGTTCAGGAGATTCAGGATATTATATATGTGTTCTTCCCGTTCATGTTTGGCATATATCCGTATACGTCTGTAACGGATAAGCAGAGGGAAGCCATGAAAGAGGCAAGTGTGGACTATGTATATCAGTCCGTTTTTGAGATAACAAATAACTGTCTGCTGAAGCTTTTGTAAAGGCAAAAATGAAATGTGAAGGAGCGGGACAATGAAATATACAAAACTTGGAAATTCAGATTTGAATGTATCCCGTATCTGTATGGGCTGTATGGGATTTGGTGATGCAGCAAGAGGGCAGCATAGTTGGACGATAGATGAGGAACATTCCAGAGAGATCATAAAGAGAGGTCTTGATCTTGGAGTAAATTTCTATGATACGGCCATAGTTTATCAGAGTGGAACCAGTGAGCAGTATGTTGGCAGGGCGCTCCGTGATTTTGCAGGCAGAGAGGATGTAGTTGTTGCAACGAAATTTCTTCCAAGAACACTCGAAGAGATCGAAAAAGGGATCACCGGTCAGCAGCATATAGAAAACATGATAAACACAAGCCTTCAGAATCTGGGCATGGATTACGTTGATCTGTATATATATCACATGTGGGACTGGAATACGGATATCTATGATATCATGGATGGTCTGAATAGAATCGTGAAAGCCGGAAAAACAAGGTATATCGGTATTTCAAACTGTTTTGCATGGCAGATCGCAAAGGCCAATGCACTGGCTGAAAAAGAGGGTTTTGCAAAGTTTATTTCCATTCAGGGGCATTATAACCTGATCTTTCGGGAAGAAGAGCGTGAGATGGTGCCGTATTGTGAGGAAGAGAATATCGCCCTTACTCCATACAGTGCCCTGGCAAGCGGCAGGCTTTCAAGGAAGCCGGGTGATGGTGATACAAAGCGGGCTACAGAGGATGCTTACGCAAAGTTTAAGTATGATGCTACCAAAGAGCAGGATGATGTGATCATAGAACGTGTGTCCGAGATTGCTGAAAAACATGGTGTGACCATGACAGAAGTATCTCTGGCATGGTTGCTTACCAAGGTATCGTCTCCTGTGGCAGGTGCGACCAAACTCCATCATATAGAAGGTGCAGCAAAAGCGGTAGATCTGGAGCTGACGAATGAAGAACTTACTTACCTTGAAGAGCCATACATTCCTCATCCACTTACAGGTGTTATGGCTCAGAATAAAAGAAATGATAATGTTTGAAATGGTGGACAGGACTTTTTAAGGGAAGGTACAATGCAGCCTGTTAGCGCATAAGGGGGCAGCAAGCTTGACACGGCTGTAATTAAATGATAGACTCTATGAACATTTTCCCATGGGGGAGTAGCAAGCGTGTTACGTAGCAAGTCAACATACTGACCTCTTGGTCTGGCTTGTTTTAAATTGCGAGACTCATGTGTAGTTAATGATGAAAAACTATGCATGAAGTTTATATTTTGTTTGTATTCCCAAGTATAGTTTTTCTGTACTTGGGATTTTTTTTACAAAGGAGTGAATTGATATGGGACTGATAGAATTACTTCTGTTGGCAGTCGGACTTGCTATGGATGCTTTTGCTGTGTCAGTCTGTAAGGGATTGGCGGCGGGTAAGGTCACAAAGAAGGAATTTCTGCTCTGCGGTATCTGGTTCGGATCTTTCCAGGGGATGATGCCTTTTATAGGTTATCTTGTCGGATCAAGATTTGAGAAGCTTATCACCACGGTGGCTCCGTGGGTAGCTTTCGGACTGCTTTCTCTGATCGGCGGAAATATGATCAAAGAAGCTGTTTCTTCGGATGAGGAAACGTCTCCGGGATTTGATGTCAAAACTATGTTTATGATGGCAGTCGCTACCAGCATTGATGCTCTGGCGATCGGAATAACCTTCGTTGCCGTTCCTGTTGAAGTTTTTAGTACGAGCCGGATCTTAAATGTGCTTTTTGCGGTAATTGTGATCGGTGTTATCACATTTATCACATCTATGATCGGAGTAAAGATCGGAAGTGTCTTTGGTGACCGCTTCAAATCGGGAGCCGAGATTATAGGCGGAACAATACTTCTGTTTATAGGTTTCAGGGCTCTTATAACATATCTCGACAGCTCAAAAAGCCTTTCGGATAATGAGACAATCTTTGGAATGCTTATTCCGCTGTTGGGAACACTTCTCGGATCGGCAGTTATATATGCAAAGAAAAATCAGCTATCCGATGAAATGAGAACGGCTCTGGTAGGATGCAGTTCCGGAATAATGCTTTCAATCGCTGTATGGGGAATGATAGAACCGGCTATCGACGGATTGAATCAGGAAATAAGAAACGGTATAATTCCCGTGACGATATGCTTTTGTCTGGGAGTTGTTATACAGGTCGTGTTGGATAAGCTCATTCCGCATACGCATGTTTTTACAGATCTGACCGAAGGACCAAAGAGTGAACTGAATTCGGGGATAAAGATAATACTGAAGGAAATAATACATCATATTCCGGAGGGCATAGCCCTGGGTGCGATCTATGCGGCACATTTCATGAAGACCGAGTGGATATCTTCATCCATTGCGTTGGTTTTGGCTATAGCAATCGCACTTCAGAATATTCCGGAGGCTCTGTGTGCATCGCTTCCTCTGAGAGATATGGTATCAAAGACGGGAAAGGCTTTCCTTATGGGGTCGGTATCCGGAGTTCCGATACCGCTTCTCGGAATAATTACGGTCGTGATGATAGTTTTATTCCCGGGGGTACTTCCGTATGTTATGGCAGTAGCCGGCGGAGCCCTGATATATACAACGATAGAGGAAATACCTCAGATTGCTTTAAAGAAAGATAATGACAATGGAGCGCTTGCTTTTGTTGCGGGCTTTGCGCTTGTCATGCTGATGACATTTTTAAAGTTCGGCAATTAGCCTTCTGTCAAAGGGGGAACTTTCTTTATCTGTTTTGATGACGGAGCCCGGTTAGAGATAATGAACAAGCCTTCTATGGAGGATATTGCAAAGCCGATCAATCGTACCGGGTATACCCATATAGACTCCTTATCAGGAACTGCGCCTGGTAAGGAGTTTTTTCTTGCGCTGGTCATTATATTCAAGCTAACAGGACTTTGCACAACAATTTATTATATGTTGACACGGTGTCAAAATATATGTATAATTCATTATGACACGATGTCAGAATAGGGTGGACGATGGATGAGATCAGATTCCGGATAGATGGTCTGCAGTAAAGAAAGAGTGAGGAAGGATATATGCATATAAAACAAAATACCATGATAAAAAGGATAGTGGATGTCTGTATGACCGTCCTCTTATTATGCCTGATGGCTTATCAGGTAACAGGTGAAGTATTGCATGAGTGGATCGGAATAGGCATGACTGTTCTCGTGATCATACATCAGGTCCTTAACCGTAAATGGTATGGAGTTATTTTCAAAGGAAAGTATAATGCATATCGCGTTATGACAATTGTGATAAATATAACGCTCCTTCTGTCTTTTGCACTTACTGCTTTTTGCGGGATGTCCATGAGCGGTCATGCGGTACCTTTTTTGTACGGTATGACGAAGGTTTCTTTTGCCAGAAGGATGCATCTGTCCATGTCGCACTGGGCATTTGTGCTCATGGGACTGCATCTTGGAATGCATATCCCGGTGATGTTTGCGAAACTAAAGCTTACGGATAAGCTGAAAACGATTTTATCGGTGGTATTTTGCATTGTAGCCGGAATCGGACTGTTTTTGTTTATACGAAACGGTATGCCGGATTATCTGTTTTTCCGGACTCCTTTTGCACTCCTTGATTATGAGAAAGCGGGCTTACTGATATTATCTGAGAATGTATTGATCCTTTTGTTCTGGGCATTTATTGGTGTTGAGGTTGCTGTCTTGTGCAGGAATTCTCGCAGGTAAAAACCGGAGAAAAAAAGAATCCGCTGCTTCCGGTCGTATTTGTTATGGGTGCAATAATCCTGGGGCTTCAAAAGTGGCTTGATGTTAATGAAATCAACAGGTAGAGAAACGGGGTGAAATGAATGAAGATCACCATACTTATGGGAAGTCCCAATCGTAATGGTTCTACAAGCATTCTTGCAGATGAGTTTAGGAGAGGAGCAGAAGAGGCCGGACATATCTGCGAGGTCATAGATGTATGCCATGCCGATATTCATCCGTGTATCGGGTGTGTAGCCTGCGGTTATGAAGGACCCTGTGTACACAGAAAGATGATATTGAGAATATCAGGGGAAAGCTTCTTTCATCGGATATGGTAGTGTTTGCTACTCCGCTGTATTACTACGGTATGAGCGCTCAGTTAAAAACGGTGGTAGACAGATTCTGTGCATACAACGGAAGTCTGAACGGCAGACATTTGAAATCAGCACTGCTTACAGTGGCATGGAATGCGGATGACTGGACTTTTGAAGCACTGGTATCGCACTATAAAACTCTGGTCAGATATATAAACTTTGATGATAAGGGAATGATACTTGGATATGGATGCGGAACTCCCGGAATGACAAAAAGAAGCAGATACCCGGATGAAGCATACCGGCTGGGAAGGAGGTTATGAATAAAACGGATCGATCATAGCTGCGTTTCGGCGCAGCTGGTTTTTTGATATATACTTGATTTCTCTGCCATTCGGTGTTACTATTCGTAAGAATAAAAAGAAAGGACACACATAAGTGTGCGGGTGAGCCAATGAAAAACAGATGATCAGATTTGGTAAATGCAAACTATGTTTTAAAGGGCCGAAAGGTCTGTTTGTGTATGCCGGATTGGATCATCGTGATTTTCTGAAGCCATCATTTATGATGATGCCCTTTTGGCATATATCAGTCTTCGATTACGTATGATCTGCTTTCGGTATGACCGACAGCAGATTTTTTATGCCCTGTCAGGAGGTGATATATATGGCCCTGTTACAGGTTAATAATCTTACTTTTTCTTATGAAGGCAGTGGTTATAATGTATTCGAAGATGTCAGTTTCAGTATTGATACATCATGGAAACTCGGTCTGATCGGCCGAAATGGCAAGGGTAAGACCACACTGCTTAATCTTCTGATGGGAAGATATGAATATTCCGGAAGCATATCAGGCGGCACGGTATTTGACTGCTTTCCGTATGCGGTTTCCGGGTGTGACTTGGATAAAACCGCTGCGGATCTTGCATATATCTGGAAGCCCCGGGTGGAAGAATGGCAAATACTGATCCAGCTCGGCCAGATTATGATGGATCCGGAATGCATGTACAGACCGTTTGGTACATTAAGTTACGGGGAGCGTACACGGGTCATGCTTGCCGTTCTGTTCGCATCGGATGATGAGATGCTTCTGATAGACGAGCCGACCAATCATCTGGATAAAGATGCACGCGAGATAGTGAAAGAATATCTTAAGTCAAAAAAAGGATTCATCCTGGTGTCTCATGACAGAGATCTCCTCGATGCCGTAACGGATCATGTACTGGTACTTAACCGTAACAGTATAGAAGTCAGGACCGGCAATTTCTCATCATGGCAGGAGAACAAGGAGAGAGCGGATGCTTTTGCCAGGTCAGAGAATGAAAAGCACATTAAAGAGATAGGCAAGCTTAAGGCAGCTGCAGACAGAAGTAATCGCTGGGCGATTAAAAACGAGAACAGCAAGATAGGTTTCGATCCGCTCAAAGAGCCCGAGAGAAATATTTCAACACGCTCATATATAGGGGCCAAGACCAAGAAGATGCAGGCCAGGGTCAAGTCATATGAGAAGAGGATGGACAGGGAGATAGCGAAAAAGGAAGGACTGCTGAAGGATAT
>JBGUNV010000139.1:0-8391 GCA_045117595.1 Lachnospiraceae bacterium | reverse complement strand
CCGATCTGTTCACGGTAAACGGCGGAGGTCCGCTGGTAACTTTTGTATATACCGCAGAATCTGCGGGAACCAATATGATCACCGCATCATACAATGTTGACAAAGATGCAAAGAGTGCGATAAACGATCTGGCAAAAGAGTGGGGAGATAAAACCGAAGTATATGAGGGCGTATTCCCCGGAACCGACGATGTTACGGGATACTGGGCAAACCTTGCTCCCGAAAAGGATTCGTCGGGTCTTTACAGTACAGCCGTTGCAGTAGATTACATGGATGGATATCTGATGTTCGAACTTACAGGACATAACAGTGGAAACGATGAAGCTGACATGGCAGTATCGGACGCGCTTGCCGGAGTGATAGATTCACTTGAATTTACAAAATATGATAATTAAACGCGCAGAGATATTTTACTCCGGAGTAACGACAAAAGAATGATAAAAAATATAGTATTTGATATCGGAAATGTACTTGCGGATTTTCGTATATACGAATTTCTCGCAGACAAAGGTTTTGACCCGGAAATGAGCAAAAGGATCCTCAAGGCGTCCGCAATGACACCGTTTTGGGGGCAGTTTGAGCGGGATGAAATAGATGAAGATGAGGCGTTGAAAAGGTTTGCCGGCACTGATCCCGAAATAGAAAATGAACTAAGAGTAGCTTTTTCGAATGTGGACGGGTTATTAAGGATACGTGAGTTTGCGATTCCGTTGATAAAAGACCTTACACATAGAGGGTTTAAGACTTTTTACCTTTCCAATTATTCGAGGAAAGCATATTATGAATGCGCAGAATCACTTGCCTTTATGAAATATATGGATGGAGGATTGGTATCATTCAAATCAGGCAGGACAAAACCGGACCCGGAAATGTACCTTGATTTTCTCCGCGAATACGATCTGAAGGCCGAAGAGTGTATTTTTGTTGATGATACGGCAGAGAATGTCGATGTTGCAACAAAACTCGGGTTTAAAGGGATAGTTTATACGGATTACGATGATTTATGCGAGAAGATAGCGGAATTAACTTCTATATAACATACGCCTGAGAAGGCAAGGAGAGAGATATGAAGAATCTGTCAGACAGAACCGCCGGTTTTACGGACTCGGTGATACGAAGGATGACACGGATATCAAACAGATTCGGTGCAATCAATCTCTCCCAGGGATTTCCTGATTTTGAGCCTCCAAAAGAGATATTAAGGAGGCTTTCCGAGGTTTCCGGGGAGGACTATCATCAGTATTCGATAACCTGGGGAGCGCAGAATTTCCGTGAGGCGCTCGCGCTTAAGCAAAAGCATTTTATGGGGATAGATATAGATCCTGACAGGGAGATCGTTGTTACATGCGGGAGCACGGAGGCTATGATGGCTGCCATGATGACGGTTGCAAATCCCGGGGATAAGGTTATAGTGTTTTCACCGTTTTACGAAAACTACGGTGCGGATACTATCCTGTCCGGTGCCAAGCCGGTTTATGTCCCATTGAACCCTCCGGATTTCGGATTTGATGCGAATGAACTTGAGAACGCGTTTAAGCAGGGAGCTAAGGCGCTGATACTCTGCAATCCGTCAAACCCGTGCGGAAAAGTATTTACCGAGAGTGAACTTCGTATAATAGCAGAGCTTGCAGTAAAATATGATACATATGTAATAACCGACGAGGTGTATGAACATATAGTATACGAACCGTTTGAACATGTATATATAGCCACGCTTCCGGGTATGCGGGAAAGGACGATATGCTGCTCATCGCTATCCAAAACATATTCCATAACCGGATGGAGACTGGGATATACGATCGCACCTGCAGTTATAACGGACAGGATAAAAAAAGTCCATGATTTTCTGACCGTCGGAGCGGCTGCACCGCTGCAGGAAGCCGTCATACCCGGACTTAAGTTCGGACAGGAATACTACGACGGTCTCAGATGCACCTACACCCGAAAAAAGGATCTGTTTATAAAAGGTCTTGATGGTATGGGAATCAGACACACGGATCCGCAGGGAGCCTATTATGTCATGCTGGATGTTTCGGAATTCGGATATGAGAGCGATCTTGAGTTTTGTGAGAAACTGGCCGAAAAAGTCGGAGTTGGAGCGGTTCCGGGATCGAGTTTTTTCCGGGAGGATATTAACCATCTGATCAGGCTTCATTTTGCAAAGAAAGATGAGACATTAACGGCGGCACTGGACAGACTTTCGGATATAAGAAAAAAGATGGCTCGCTAGGATCCGGCAACAGCGGAATGGCAAGCCTGAATTATCGAGCAGGTAAGAGGTAATTATAATATGATAAAGAACCTGATATTTGACGTTGGCGGCGTTCTTATCGGATACCGTTGGAAGGAAATGTTTACGGACGACTTCGGACTTTCCGATGAAGAGGCTGAAGAGATGGGACATATGATATTTGACGATCCCATATGGAGGGATTTTGATCGGGGAAATGTTGATATTGACTTGCTTGTAAAGCATTACGTTGACCTTTATCCCTACAGGGCAGATGATTTCAGACGCCTTTTTTACGGCAACGACAAGATGGCAATAGAGCGAGAAGCCGTATGGGAGAAGATAGCCGGACTGAAGGATAAAGGATATAAAATATATATTCTATCTAATTATTCCGAGTATCTGTTTAAAAAACATACCGATACACTGCCGTTTCGAAAGCTTCTTGACGGGGGAATCGTGTCCTATGAAACAGGCCTGATTAAACCCGAAGCCGAAATCTACAGGCATCTTCTTGAAAAATATGACCTGGATCCAAAGGAGAGTATCTTTTTTGACGATATGCAGGAAAATGTTGATGCGGCGGGTAGTCTCGGCATAACGAGTTATCGTGTTAAATCTGAAGAATCGCTTCTTCAGATGCTTGATAAATTGTGAGGAATCGACAATGAACTCTACTGTTATTATTTCTGCTGTACTATCGATGTTGGCCGGTATCGGCATATTTCTGGTTGCCTGCTCGACCATGAGCTCCAATCTGGAAGCAGTCAGCTCCAGTAAACTTCGTTCCCTTTTCAGAAAGGTATCCGGGAACAAAATGATAGGAGTTGGGATAGGTGCGGTAACAACTGCCGCAATCCAGAGCTCCGGTGCGACCACTGTTATGATCATCGGTTTTGTCAATGCGGGCATTATGACACTGACCCAGGCTGCGACGGTCATATATGGTGCAAATATCGGTACTACCATCACAGGTCAGATCGTAGCCCTTGGAATGACCGGAAGTAACAGATTGTCAACGACCGTGATATTTTCGGCTTTTGCAGGTATCGGTGCTCTTGTTTCGCTTTTTGGGAAAAAGGACCAGATAAAACGCTGGGGAGGAATCTTCTCGGGATTCGGTATGTTGTTTGTCGGCCTGTCCATGATGAGTTCGTCCATGGAAACATTCTCGGGCCTTGACTCGGTAAAGCATTTTCTGGCAGGGATAAACAGTGTTATTCTGCTTGTGTTTGTAGGTGCAGTGTTTACCGCCATAATCCAGAGTTCATCTGTTATGACTTCGATCGCGATCACCATGGTCGTCACCGGTCTTATTACTCTTGATCAGGGTATTTATCTGACTATGGGTTCCAACATCGGCTCATGTGTGGTAGCTATGATAGCGGGACTGGGCAGCGGGAAAAACGCCAGGAGAACAGCATTGATCCATCTTTTGTTCAATGTGGGAGGAGTGGTCGTATTCCTGATCCTGGGATTTCTCCTGTCATTGGTAAGTGGGGGCCGTACTGATTTTGGGATCATATTTGAACGGTTGTTCCCATCAGCGCCACAGATCCAGCTCGCCATGTTCCATACGGTGTTTAATACACTGACCGTACTGATATTCCTGCCGCTGACCGGTATCCTTATCAGTATTGTTACGAAGATAATTCCCGACAGGGAGGAGGACAATGCTGCCGAGGAAGGCGGAAGACTGTACTATGTTGACAGGAACATGTTAAAATCGCCTCCTATTGCGGTCGACCAGCTTAAGAAAGAGATCATCAACATGGCGGATATAGCTATGCGAAATTATATATATTCGTTAGAAGCCATATGTAAACTGGATTTTTCCAAACAGGAGCAGTTTAACAAAAATGAGAAGGAAATAGACTATATAAATAAGGAGCTTGTGAAATTTGTTGTGGAACTGTCCCAGCTGCCGCTGAGTGAAAAGGATCACAAATTTGTTTCAACCACGTTTCATACAATAAGCGATCTGGAAAGAGTTGGCGACTACGCTGAAAACATTATGGAATATGCTGATACACTGAAATCGGAGAATGAGGGATTTTCGGAATCAGCCGTTTCGGAGATAGCTTATATGAGGGAGCACATTGAGAATCTGTTCGATAAGGTAATTAAAGCATATACCATGAAGGATAAAGAGGCGTTGGATGAGGCATACAAGATAGAAGATGAGGTTGACAGGATAACCGCAAGAATGGAAGAGAACCATATTATCAGGCTGAATAAGGGGATATGTACCGCCATAGTCGGATCGCAGTATATGTCACTGGCATCAAACTCCGAAAGAATAGCCGATCATTTTATCAATATGGGTAAAATGGTTAATGAATGGTAGATAATATGCTCTATTGCAGGGCTTTTAATACTCCTTCGCCGATCGCTTTGATCTTGTCGTCAATTACCGCAAATACTATATCTATCTCATAATCGGGATTATTCCGGATAAAATCATTACACGCCTGGATGGCTTTACGCCAGGCTTTTTCAACCGGATATCCGAATATCCCCGCAGATATAAGAGGAAATCCGATAGAGTGCAGACCATGTTCCCTGGCAAGAAGCAGTGACTGTTTATATGCACTGTACAGAAGTTTGGGTTCTCCGTGATTGCCGTCAATGTATTGAGGACCGACAGCGTGAATCACGTATTTTGCAGGGAGCCTGAATCCGGGGGTTATAACGGCCGCGCCTTCATTGCAATACCCGATCCTGGTGCAGGCCTCCGTCATTTCCTCAACTCCCGCATCATTAAAGATATGGCCGCAGACACCACCACCCTGCCATAATCCGGTATTGGCTGCATTAACCACGGCGTCAGCTAACAACTTTGTTATTCCGATTTTTTTGATCGTTATCGAGCTCATGTGATCACACTCCCTGTACATTATAATATTATACCCTAAAATACAGCCGTTTCATAGGCTTTGTATGTGTTTTTGGCAAACATGTGTCATTGCCTGAGATGCTCTTGTGGTGCCAGCCATGTACTTTTTTGCTATAATCCTGTATAAGATCATTTCTTATAAAAGAACGATGATGGATGAACGGAGGTGACTATGGATACAGTCGAATTCATGCAAAAAAAGATCAAAGAGGCTCATCAGATAATGAAAAGATTCAAGGAATACTTGGACGAGCACACATTAAAAAACCACGAAGGGCTCGTTATTGATTACAATGATCCCGACCAGGAGTTTTTCATACGTCTTATTACCGAATTTGACCAGTTTTCATCAATGCTCGATATGTTCATGGAGTATATCGTAAAGCCTGTACGAAAAGAGGGAGAGCTGGCATTTGATTACTCGACCGGTGTATTTAAGCTCGGCGATGAAGTGATACAGCCCGGTAATCCTATTGAATATATGGAAAACGGATGGTGGAACGTGGGCGTGCTTGAAAAAGACCCTGTTAAGCCCATGACTTTCTATATTGGGGATGTAAGAGACAACAGAAAAGATATGGAATTAAAAGGTCTTAAAGTACGTGTACGATAACAGACCGGACGAAAGGAATGAAAATGAGAAAGATTGGAATCGTTGTGATAGTAACAACCGCAGCTTTTCTGATAGCGGGATGCGGTAATGTAAACATTACGATTAAATCAGATAACGGATCATCTGCCGCCTCTCAATGCGAAGATGAGGCTTCGGATTTAACGGATCTTTCTGCAGAGGGTGATTCCCTGACCTGGAGCAGAAAAGATGTTACGGGACCTTACGGAAAACTTAGTATAAATGTGCCTGATGACTGGTATTGTAAGGTTTGTCCGATAGATAATGACGAGATGTCATATGGATATTACGGGTTCACGATACATCCGGAGGATGTAAAAGAAGGGATAATCGCAATCTTCTGTGCAAACAGATTTGGCGTATGCGGCACGGAACTTAAACAGGAAGAAACAGTGATCGCAGGAAAACCTGCTCGTATCGGTACATATGATAACCATCAGCGATGGGATTTTATAGTCATAGGAGATGAAGATCCTCAGATAGTGGCAACAGGTGGCGCCTGTGATTCCTGGACGGATGATGAATGGCAGACTGTACGGGATATCATAGATACCATAGCGTTTGATTCTTCTGTTACAGCAGGTTGCATATGGCAATATACACCCGAGTCGGAGGATACAGATATCGGAGTTTCAATGGATCTTAGTCATATCACCCCGGTCGGAGCTATAATCCATTTTTACAGGTTTGATACGGGGGATGCCTTAGAACTGTCATATGGAGAGGGTTATATCCTTGAAAAAGAAAATGCCGGGAAATGGGAAGAGGTCCCGCAGGTAGGTGAAAATGCAGGATTTATCGATATTGCATATATTATTCCGGAAAATGAGACCTGCGAGATAAAAACGAACTGGGAGTGGCTGTACGGCACACTTTCTCCGGGAACTTACAGGATTAAAAAAACAGTGACAGAAGGCGGTGAAGGGAAATATAAGAATCATGAACTTGCCGCACAGTTCCTGATAGCGGACCGGTAGCACAGAACATGTTCCGGATCAGAGCAAATTGATAAATCTAAAGGCTGGAATAGGTTTATGAGCGAAAAGAAGGGAAGAAAGACTTTAATCATAGTTCTCATATGTTTGGGCATCGGGCTTGTTGCGATTGCAGGCCTGGGTATCCTTTTTTTGATCTATTTCTTTACGGGAGGACCTGCCGAGGTCACAAAGGATGTCAACAGATATGAAGAAACCATGCGAAAATACACACAGGAAGTTGTTGGGACGGTTCATACCGGATTTTTTGTTTTTCCGGACACAATTCCCGAGAGTGCTTTTGAAAATGATCCTGAACCGGTTTTCTATTTTTCATATCAGGATACATGGGATGATCCTACGTGTGAAGTGTATCTGAAATGTACATATTCCGATGCTGATTATGAAAAAGAAATAACGCGCCTTGGCAACGATATATATGAGCTCGAAAACGCTGACGATAAAGCAAGCAGTAAACTTGAATATGATACAGGCAGCAGATTTGCGAATCCGGTATTTATAGCAATCGACTGTTACAATTATTCCTATGAATATGCAATGGATTTGGGAAATAACGAAATAGCATACATATATACTTCGTTTAAATCCTCACCGGAATCTTTGAAGGCAATACCAGAAGAGTATCTGCCGAGCGATTACAGCGAATCTTTGAAGCATAACAACTACGATAATGGCGCATTTAATGTATATGTGGTAAAAAGAACGGATGAGTTTACTTCGCTGGATTACGGAGACAGGTTCAGGTAAAGCAGAAAAGGAAAAGCATATGAACTTACGTCCACACCATCTTCTTTGTGCGCAAAACTTCATAGGATATGGATACAATGAAGAATTTACCGGCCATATGGAAAGGATAACCGACAGTCTGAACCGGGGCGGAGAAGTTGTTTTACATGAAGGTTGTGATGATATTTGCGGTAAATGCCCACATAACAAAGGAGGAAGATGCACTTCCTGCGACAAGGTCGACCGGATGGACCGGGAGGTCCTGATAGTATGCGGACTTGCTTATGGAGACAGGTTGGACGGGAAGAAAGCCTTATTCTGCGCAAAAGAAAAGATATTTGAGACCGAGGAGTTTTTGCGGATATGCGGATCCTGCCAGTGGTATGAAACCTGTCGGAAGATACATACCCAGACAAGACGTATCGAAAGATACGAGAACATCATGCAAGAGGCTGAAATGATGCTCGAAGGCTGTACTGATTATAATTCTGAGGTTCTGCAGGACATGATCAGTAAACTTGAGGCATATTACAAAAGCGATGAGTGGAAGAAAGACTTTGCTGACGATGAAGCCGGCCGATTGCCAAAGGGGTTAACGCGTGGGGTTTTATCAGAAGACGGGATATACAATCTTCTTGACGGGATTAAAAAAGATGATGGACACACAGAAGATAATAAACCGACTTGACGAGATTTACGGACCGGGAAAAGGCATGAGCGTCTATATGAACATAATGCCCGGGATTCTTGCGGACTTTGATAAGATACTCGGAAAGTCAAAAGGGTCAATGGTTACGGAAGAATACCGCCTTGAGGACGGCAAGGGGTCTTTGTATGTGACCGGAAGAAGATCTGCAAACGGCCAGACAGATATAGAAGGTAATGTGGCAGATAACACTCATTTACCAAATCG
>JBGUNV010000138.1:0-27401 GCA_045117595.1 Lachnospiraceae bacterium | reverse complement strand
CGTATCCCACATGGTCGATCAGCATGAAGATGCAGGCTGCGATCTTGAGGACATTGCATGACAGGCGAATATTGTTTAATCTGAAGTTGCTTTTGTTGGTTTCCATATCTAAGGATTGTAACACAATGTTAAGGAATATTAAACCCGGATCCGTCAAATTGATATTTATCATGGCAGTTGCGGCAATGTCCCTTTCAGGATGCTTCGGTAAAGAGGATGAATCTTCCTATTATACCGCGATGCTCGAGGGGGATTATGAGACCGGTGCGGCCGCTGTCCGGCAGTATATTGACGGAACGGGAGGAGACAAGGAAGCATATCGTGCAATGGGTATAGCACTGCTTGGTACCGGCAGGTTTTCCGAGGCTGCAGATGCCCTTACAAAGGCTCTGACGTTCTCAAACGGTATCGTCGATCCGTATGATATAGATATTTCATATTACCTTGCGGTTGCCGAGTATAAGATGGGAGATACACAAAATGCACTGTCTACGGCAAATGCGATAGCCGCCTTAAGACCAAGGGATGACGGGATATATTTCCTGCGTGCCAAGATAGAGCTGGCTCTTGATGACAGGGAAGCCGCCATGGCTGATTTTGACAGGACCATAGAACTCGCGCCTGATGATTACGACCGGTATGTGGGTATTTATGAGGAACTCCATGCAAGAGGCTATGATGACGAGGCCGCTTCCTACCTTGAGAAGGCGATGTCGGTTGGAAACAAGCTCTCGGATTACAACAAGGGTGTGCTCGAATATTATCTCGGATCCTATACTGATGCGAGAAATGATCTGGAAAATGCCGGTAAATCCGAAAAAAGCGAGAATCTGACGCTTTATCTCGGAAGAACGTACGAGGCGCTCGGGGACAGTGCCTATGCGATGACGCTTTATGATGACTATTTACGGGAGCATCCGTCGGCCGGCAGGATATATGAGGAACTTGCCAACTGC
Source organism: Lachnospiraceae bacterium (assembly GCA_045117595.1). GTDB lineage: Bacteria > Bacillota > Clostridia > Lachnospirales > Lachnospiraceae > UBA2868. The sequence goes on along the minus strand of JBGUNV010000138.1, from coordinate 26,445 downwards.
AGAATGAAGGGCGAGGATTATGAGGGCGCCCTGACCGTGATCGAGAGCGGGATGTCACTCGGAAACGGTGAGGGAGTACAGGGGATGATGTTTGACCGAATCGTGGCCTATGAAAGGCTCTATGATTTCGAAAATGCCCGCAAATTCATGGAGGAATACCTGGCTCTGTTCCCGGATGACGAGGTCGCAAAACGTGAATATGTCTTTTTGAGCAGCAGGTAAAAAATAGACGGCGATTTTTGTGCATGGTTTACAATAATTTTTAATAACTGATGTTTTTTGGCGGATGATACCGGGCGGTCATCATCCGTTTTTCTTCTGAAAAGCACGTAAAATTGAGGGTTTGGGACGCTTTTATCACAAACAGGTTAAAACACTATATCTAGTGGTCGGCGTAAAAAGTTAACATAAGATATAGTATTTTCATATTGACTTATGATTTTTACAATGCTATACTTCAAATCAAGTTGCGGCAGGTAGTTCCCGCTTATTTTTATGAACGGGAAAGTCTATGTCACATTTCATAACTTATCAGAGGGGTCTTATAGGGGCTTATCAGGAAGGGAGTAGTCAGAATGTTCAGCGTAGTAAAAAGAGACGGGGAATTGGCGGATTTCAATATCGCTAAGATCAATGATGCGATAATGAAGGCTTTCAATGCATGTGAGAAGCAGTATACCAATGACATGATAGATCTTCTGTCGCTTCGTGTTACGGCGGATTTCCAGCCGAAGATGAAGGACAACAAGATCCAGGTCGAGGATATCCAGGACAGTGTCGAGGTAGTTCTCGAGCAGGCGGGCTATAATGAAGTTGCCAAGGCTTACATTCTTTATCGTAAGCAGCGCGAGAAGATGCGTAACATGAAGTCAACCATCCTCGATTACAAGGATGTTGTTAACAGCTATGTCAAGGTAGAGGACTGGAGAGTCAAGGAGAATTCTACCGTAACATATTCGATAGGCGGACTTATTCTGTCCAATTCGGGTGCGGTAACGGCCAATTACTGGCTTTCGGAGATCTACGACGAGGAGATCGCGGAAGCGCACAGGAATGCGGACATCCATATACATGATCTGTCAATGCTCGCAGGTTACTGCGCAGGCTGGTCATTAAAGCAGCTGATCCAGGAAGGTCTCGGCGGTATCAGCGGCAAGATCACATCGGCTCCGGCATCACATCTGTCGGTCCTTTGCAACCAGATGGTCAATTTCCTCGGTATCATGCAGAATGAATGGGCAGGAGCCCAGGCGTTCTCATCATTCGATACATATCTTGCACCCTTCGTTAAGGCTGATAATCTGACATACAGAGAGGTCAAGAAGTGCATTGAGTCCTTCGTATACGGCGTTAATACCCCCAGCCGCTGGGGAACCCAGGCACCTTTCTCCAATATCACTCTCGACTGGACCGTTCCGGCTGACCTTGCAGAGCTTCCGGCTATCGTCGGCGGCAAGGAGATGGACTTCAAGTACAAGGACTGCAAGACTGAGATGGATATGATCAACAAGGCGTTCATCACCACGATGATCGAAGGTGATGCAAACGGACGCGGATTCCAGTATCCGATCCCCACATATTCCATCACGAATGATTTTGACTGGTCAGACACCGAGAACAACAGGCTTCTCTTTGAGATGACGAGCAAATACGGAACTCCTTATTTTTCCAATTATATCAATTCCGATATGGAACCTTCGGATGTAAGGAGTATGTGCTGCAGACTGCGCCTTGATCTTCGCGAACTGCGCAAGAAGACAGGCGGATTCTTCGGAGCAGGCGAGTCAACGGGTTCTGTGGGTGTTGTTACGATCAACATGCCGAGGATCGCTTATCTTGCAACGGACAAGGATGATTTCTACAGAAGACTCAATCGTATGATGGATCTGTCCGCAAGATCCCTCAAGATCAAGAGAGGTGTCATCACCAAGCTTCTTGAGGAAGGACTTTATCCGTATACGAAGAGATATCTTGGAAGTTTCGAGAACCATTTCTCAACGATCGGACTTATCGGTATGAACGAGGTAGGACTTAATGCGAACTGGCTCCGTGCCGACATGACCGATCCGAGGACACAGGAGTTCACCAAGGAAGTACTTAACCATATGCGTGACAGACTGTCGGATTACCAGGAGATGTACGGTGACCTCTATAACCTCGAGGCTACACCTGCCGAGTCAACGGCATACCGTCTTGCCAAGCATGACAGGAAGCGCTGGCCGAACATCAAGACGGCGGGACATACCGGAGATACACCGTATTATACGAATTCTTCTCATCTTCCGGTTGATTTCTCGGCTGATATATTTGATGCCCTTGATATCCAGGATGAGCTTCAGACACTGTACACGAGCGGAACGGTATTCCATGCGTTCCTCGGCGAGAAGCTTCCCGACTGGAAGGCAGCGGCATCGCTTGTACGCAAGATCGCAGAGAATTACAAGCTTCCTTACTATACGCTCAGCCCGACGTATTCCGTATGTAAGGAGCACGGTTACCTGGCAGGCGAGGTCAAAACATGTCCTCACTGCGGTATGACGACTGAGGTTTACTCAAGGATCACCGGTTATTATCGTCCGGTCCAGAACTGGAACGACGGCAAGAGCCAGGAATACAAGAACAGAGTCGTTTATGATATTGCCAATTCCAGCATGAAACGCCCGTTGACTGCCGTGGTCAAGATGACGGGAACGGATGAGAATGCCAAGGTTGAGGTCGAACCGGTAGAGAATGTCAAATATCTGTTCACGACCAAGACCTGCCCCAACTGCAAGCTCGCCAAGGAATATCTCAAGAATGAGAGCTATGTCCTTATAGATGCCGAGGAGAACACGGAGCTCGCTCAGCGCTATGGAGTGATGCAGGCACCCACGCTCGTTGTGGTGAGCGCCGATAAGGTAAGAAAATATGCCAATGCCTCCAATATCAGGAAATATGCCGAGGCAATGGAACTTGTGACGGTATAGCATTTGATCTCCGTCACGGATGAAATGCAGAAGATCCCGCCAGTATATATACCGGCGGGATTTTTAGGGAAAATGTAAGGAGAAATGCCATGATAGCAAGACTGGTTGAACAGATCAGGAAGAAGGAAGCCCCGATAGTAGTAGGACTCGATCCGATGCTCTCATATGTCCCGAAGCATATAGTGGACGCCGCAGTAAAGGATAAGGGTGAGACTCTCGAGGCTGCCGCAGCCGCCGTACTTGAATATAACCGCGCGATCGTTGATGCGGTATATGATCTGGTCCCGGCGGTAAAGCCGCAGATAGCCATGTATGAACAGTTCGGTATACCCGGACTTATGGCATTTACCGAAACGGTCAATTATTGCCGCAGCAAAGGCCTTATCGTTATAGGTGATGTGAAGCGCGGCGATATAGGCTCCACAAGCAAGGCTTATGCTACGGCACATCTCGGAAAGGTAACGGTAGGCTCCAAAACGATCCCGGTATTTGACGAGGACTTCTGTACCGTCAATCCCTATCTCGGAACGGACGGTATCAAGCCGTTCATTGAAGAGTGCAATGCGAGTGACAGGGGAATATTCATCCTTGTCAAGACGAGCAATCCGTCAAGCGGAGAGTTTCAGGACAGGGTACTGCATGATGAGGATTCGACACTTTACGAAACAGTCGCATTCAAGGTATGCGAATGGGCGAAGCAGTCAATGGACGGGACATACAGTAACATCGGCGCGGTTGTCGGTGCCACATATCCGAAGATGGGCGAGATACTCCGCCGCATAATGCCGAAGTCATACATTCTTGTTCCCGGCTACGGGGCACAGGGAGGCACGGGTAAGGATCTGAAGCCTTTCTTTAACAGCGACGGGCTCGGCGCGATAATCAACAGCTCACGCGGGATCATCGCGGCCTACAGGAATGAGAAATATGCCGGATACGGAGAAGAGGGATTTGCGGATGCCGCAAGGGCCGCAGTCCTTGACATGAAGGAAGATATCAGGGTCAACGTCAACTAGTCTGACAGGGCGCCGGTGTCCGGATAATCAGGGAACGCAGTACCGGAAATATAAGAGGTATAGGTTATGGAACAGTACAAACAGGAATTCATAGAGTTCATGGTCGAGTCACAGGTTTTGAAGTTTGGTGACTTTACATTAAAGAGCGGCAGGAAATCCCCGTTTTTCATGAATGCGGGTGCATATGTTACGGGAAGCAGCTTAAAGCGGCTCGGGGAATACTATGCCAGGGCGATACATGAAAAATACGGGGATGATTTTGATATACTTTTCGGTCCTGCATATAAGGGGATCCCGCTTTCGGTTGCAACGTCGATCGCGTACAGCGAACTATACGGCAGGCAGATAAGGTATTCTTCCAACCGCAAGGAGATCAAGGATCACGGGGATACCGGGATACTGCTCGGAAGCCCGATGAAGGACGGTGACAGGGTGGTCATCATCGAGGATGTTACTACGAGCGGCAAGTCCATAGAGGAAACATTCCCTATAATACAGGCTCAGGGAAACGTTAGGATCGTAGGACTCATGGTATCGCTCGACCGTATGGAGGTCGGACTTTCAAGCACGAAGAAGGCGCTCGATGAGATAAGGGATACATACGGTTTTGAAACGGGAGCCATCGTGACGATGAGTGAGGTTACCGAATACCTATATAACAGACAGGTCGGCGGACAGGTGGTCATCGACGATAGCATTAAGGCCGCCATAGACGAATATTACAGACAGTACGGAGCATAGATGGGCAAACCGGTCAAGATACACAAGAAGAAAAGCTTTATGTTCACGACGAGACATTATTCGGTCCTGAGCATAATAGGGATACTGCTCGGGGTGATCAGTACGAGTGTTGTGGCAATGCTTGTTTTCTCGAGTTTTAACAGTGCCGGGAATGTGGGAATATCGTACGGGAGCATAGGACTGTTTTCGATGCTGCTGAATATCATCGGGGTCATATTCGGATCCATGAGCCTTCAGGAGAGGGACATATATATCACTCCCGCGATCGTTGCCATAGCGGTCAACGGCATCAACATACTCGCCTGGATAGTGATGATGATACTGTCGGCGATCGGGTAATGAAAAGCCCATAGAGCCGGTTTGGAGGAACAGATACATGACGGAAGATCAGGAGATATTTACCGAGCGTTATATGCTCGTGATGGATGGGATACGCGAAATGTCCGGCGGGGATGCCTTTGGGGAGCCTCTCCGGTCGTTTTTTGGTAACTGCTGCGCCTTTCTTGACAGGCTCGCACGCATACTTGACCGTTCCCGATGCGGTGGTATGAAGGATCTTTCCGTTACTGAGCTCGCTGCCGAGAACCGGATGCTTTATGAGGACATCATTGAAGGGAATTATGATGTAAGCTTTGCCAATCCCGACTACATAGTCCCGCTGTTTGAAGAGGCCAATATTCCCGAGGGCAGGCTGATCGCGCAGTATCTTTGTTTTCTCTTTGTACAGATAAGAGGGCTTATACCGTATGCGTTCGAAGGTCGTATCGACATATTTACGATCCATGCGGAACTGTTCATGGAAATATATACCCTGTTCCGATTAAGTATCGCGGAAGGCGCTTATCCCGAAGCCGCAGCGCTCAGGAACATCATATATTCATTTGAGAGCGATAACTGCGATATCATACTGCCTGACAGTATCGCCGACAGGATCGATCCGTCACGGGATTTCCTGCTTGATATCGTATGCAATGAGGATCTTACATCCGAAAGGCATCTGTACCTTTCTGGAGAGTATGTGACCGATAACGAGAAAAGGATATCCGCATATCTGGCATCACTTCCGGAGGATGATATCCGATTAATGGCTGATACTTTCACGGAAGGATACAGGATCGGGTTTGTTAAGGCCGGCAAGAGGCTTGATATCAAGACGAGCGTGAACATACGGTACAGTCTCGGTTTTGAGCGTGTGGTAAGGGCTGCGGTCGAGAACTTTACCCGGATGGGACTTAAGTGCGTGATATACAGGGCAGGGACGCTCACGCTTACGGGCGGGCCTGTTCGCGTCGGATTCTACGGCGCCGTACCGAACAGACAGTATGATCACGACCACAGGAACGACAGTGCCATATATCTTGATGCGGACTTTGTCACGAGAAAGCTTGAAGTGCTCGAAGGTGCATACAAGGAGAGAAGGGAACTTGCAAAGGGGCATGCGGGACCGGCTGTCATGGAAGTGTTCGGCGAGGAACCTTTTACTCCGGCCGATAAGGAGACTGCCGTCAGCCATACGGACAGAACGCGCAAACTTGTCGTGGACTACGGCGCTAAGGCATCACAGATCGTCAACAGGTACATACCCGGCGACGAGCGCAGTTTTACGATAATCGCATTCCCGATGCCTGAGATAGGTGATGATTTTGAGGCGATATTTAACGATACCGTCAGGCTCAACACATTGCCGTATGAAAAATACGAACGGATACAGCAGCATATCATAGATGCTCTTGATAAGGCACACCACGTTCTGGTCGGAGGAAAGGGCGAAAATAAGACCGAACTTTCCATAGCGCTCCATCCTCTTACGGACCCGGAAGCAATGACCAATTTCGAAAACTGCGTTGCCGATGTCAACATCCCGGTCGGGGAAGTGTTCACGTCACCGCAGCTTGAAGGTACGAACGGAGTGCTTAACGTTACAAAAGTGTACCTGAACGGTCTGCTGTACCGTAACCTGACAGTTAAGTTTACCGACGGGATGATCACGGATTACTCATGCGAAAACTATGACGGTGATGAGAGAAACCGTACTTTTATAAAGGACAATCTGCTTGCAAAACATGAGACTCTGCCCATGGGGGAATTTGCCATTGGAACGAACACCACGGCATACCGCATGGCGAGGGATCACAACATAGAAGGAAAGCTACCGATCCTAATCGGAGAGAAGACGGGTCCTCATTTTGCCGTAGGCGATACGTGTTACAGTCATGAGGAGGATGTTAAGGTCCATAATCCCGACGGCAAGGAGATCATAGCAAGGGAAAACGAGATATCCGCAAAGCGGGATGGGGATCCGTCCAAAGCATATTTTCAGTGCCACACGGATATCACGATCCCGTATGACGAGCTCGGATACATACGTGCCGTAACATCGGAAGATGACAGTGATTACATCTCCATAATAGAGGACGGCAGGTTTGTGCTTGAGGGTACGGAGGAACTTAACATACCGCTTACCCTGTGATATAATCATACGGACTTTTTTCGGGATGAATCTAAAAATCGGACCATAAAAAATCAGACGTTCAAAAACGGGACGGGCAGGGTATGAGAAAAAAAACGGACCAGGAGAAGATGCGGGTATCCTTCGATCTCGATGAGGTGCTTTTTGTATCACCCGAGACGCACAAGACGGAACGGCCGCCTGATTTTATTCATGCGAAGCTGTTCTGCGAGAGGCTCCGCCTCGGAACACCGGATCTTATCAATACTCTCCAGAAGATGGGTTATGATGTATGGGTTTACACATCGTCGTTCAGGAGTGAGATGTATATCAAGCTCCTTTTTCTGGGATACGGTGTCAGATTTAACGGGATAGTGAACGCAGCGAGACACCTTAAGGAGGTCCAGGGTAACCGTAAGACCATACTCCCGCAGAAGGTTCCGAGCAGGTACAGGATATCGCTTCATGTAGATGATGAGTCGGTGATCTGCTCACTCGGACGCGAATACGGTTTTGATGCATACCAGCTTGATGCACAGGATGATGACTGGAAGGAAAAGGTCATAGCACGGGCTGAGGAAGTAAAACGGCGTAAAATGAATAATTAATACGGAAGGCATGGAAAGATGAAGAAGAGAGAAGACGTGAACAAGATCCTGATAATCGGCAGCGGGCCCATAATCATAGGGCAGGCATGCGAATTCGATTACTCCGGAACACAGGCATGTAAGGCGCTGAAAAAGCTCGGCTATGAGATAGTCCTGGTCAATTCTAACCCGGCTACTATCATGACGGATCCGACAACGGCGGATGTTACCTATATCGAACCGCTGAATGTGGACAGACTGACACAGATAATAGAGAAGGAGCGTCCCGACGGACTGCTTCCGAACCTCGGAGGACAGACTGGACTGAACCTGTGCTCGGAACTTTATAAGAAGGGTGTGCTTGACAAATACGGCGTAAAGGTCATCGGTGTCAGACCCGATGCGATCGAACGCGGTGAGGACAGGATAGAGTTCAAGAACCTTATGAAGAGTCTCGGTATCGAGATGGCAAGATCGGAAGTTGCCTATTCAGTCGATGATGCGGTAAATATTGCGGATAAACTCGGTTACCCGGTGGTTCTCCGTCCGGCATATACGATGGGAGGCGCCGGCGGCGGTCTCGTATATAACATCGAAGAGCTCAGAACAGTGTGTGAGCGTGGTCTTCAGGCATCGCTCGTCGGGCAGGTCCTTGTCGAGGAATCCGTGCTCGGATGGGAGGAACTCGAACTTGAGGTTGTCCGTGATTCTACGGGTAAGATGATAACGGTATGCTTTATCGAGAACATAGACCCTCTCGGAGTCCATACCGGAGACAGTTTCTGTTCGGCCCCGATGCTCACGATCCCCGAGGACGTGCAGGAGGAACTCCAGCGTCAGGCTTACAGGATCGTCGATGCGATAGAGGTCATAGGCGGTACGAACGTTCAGTTTGCAAGGAATACGCAGGATGGAAGGATCATCGTTATCGAGATCAATCCGAGAACTTCACGTTCATCTGCACTTGCCTCCAAGGCAACGGGATTTCCGATCGCGCTCGTATCGGCAATGCTTGCTGCAGGGCTCGATCTGTGCGATATACCGTGCGGTAAATACGGCACACTCGATAAATATGTTCCCGACGGGGATTATGTGGTCATCAAGTTTGCAAGATGGGCATTTGAGAAGTTCAAGGGTGCACAGGACAAGCTCGGGACCCAGATGCGTGCGGTCGGTGAGGTAATGTCGATCGGCAAGACCTACAAGGAAGCTTTCCAGAAGGCCATCCGTTCGCTTGAGACCGGACGGTACGGACTCGGCGGTGCGAAAAACTATGCCGATCTTTCACTCAAGGAACTTATGAACATGCTCCATATCGCTTCGAGCGAGAGACAGTTCATCATGTATGAAGCGATCCGCAAGGGCGCAGGGCTCGATGAGCTTTATGAGATAACGAAGATCAAACCCTATTTCCTCACTCAGATGAAGGAACTCGTTGATGAGGAAGAGGATCTGAAAAAATACAAAGGCAGCGTTCCTCCTGCAGATGTCCTTGAAAAGGCCAAGAAGGACGGATTTGCCGACAGATACCTGGCAGGGATTCTGGATGTTACCGAGGAGGAGATCAGAAAGGCAAGGCTTGCAGCAGGCATAGTCGAAGAGTGGGAAGGAGTTCATGTAAGCGGAACAAAGGACAGTGCATACTATTACAGTTCATACAGTATCACAAAGCCTTCCGAGGTTTCCGACAGGAAGAAGATAATGATCCTCGGCGGAGGCCCGAACAGGATCGGACAGGGTATAGAGTTTGATTACTGCTGCGTACATGCCGCAATGGCACTTAAAAAGCTCGGGTTCGAAACGATCATCGTAAACTGCAATCCCGAGACGGTATCGACCGATTACGATACATCCGACAAGCTCTACTTTGAGCCGCTGACACTTGAGGACGTTCTGTCGATACATGACAAGGAAAAACCCGTAGGGGTCATCGCACAGTTTGGCGGACAGACACCGCTTAACCTTGCGGCAGATCTTAAGAAGAACGGGGTCAATATTTTAGGTACGACACCTGAGACCATAGATATGGCAGAGGACCGTGACCAGTTCCGTGCCATGATGGATAAGCTCGGCATACCCATGCCCGAGTCGGGAATGGCTGTAACTGTTGATGATGCGCTCTCCATCGCGAAGAAGATCGGATATCCGCTCATGGTCCGTCCGTCATACGTTCTCGGAGGACGCGGTATGGAAGTCGTTCATGATGATGAGCATATGAAGGTCTATATGGCGGCTGCTGTAGGTGTTACTCCCGACCGTCCGATACTTATCGACAGATTTCTGAACAATGCTCTTGAATGTGAAGCGGATGCGATATCAGACGGTGAGAATGTATTCGTTCCCGCGGTCATGGAGCATATCGAGCTTGCCGGAATACATTCGGGCGACAGCGCATGCGTTCTCCCGTCCAAGAATATCTCTGCAAAGAATGTTGAGATCATCAAGGATTATACGCGCAGGATCGCAAGGGAGATGAACGTCAAGGGTCTTATGAACATGCAGTATGCGATCGAGAACGATACGGTCTATGTGCTTGAAGCCAATCCGAGAGCCAGCCGTACGGTGCCCCTCGTATCAAAGGTGTGCAACATCGGAATGGTTCCTCTTGCAACACAGATAATCACGATGCCCATAACCGGGAATCCCTCACCTGTACCTGAGCTTCGCGAAAAGAAGTTCAATCATTGCGGCGTGAAGGAAGCGGTATTCCCGTTCAATATGTTCCAGGAAGTCGATCCGCTGCTCGGACCCGAGATGCGTTCAACAGGAGAAGTGCTCGGAATGGCAAAGGATTTCGGAGAGGCATTCTACAAGGCAGAGGAGGCCACCCAGACGGCACTTCCGCTGTCGGGTAAGGTTCTGATATCCGTAAATGACAGGGATAAGGCCGAACTTGTTGAGGTTGCAAAGGGATTTTCCGAATGCGGGTTCGAGATCGTGGCAACAGGTGGAACATATGACATGATCGTTGCAGCGGGCATTCCGGCGACCAAGATATTCAAGCTTCAGCAGGGACGTCCGAATGTGCTTGATGCGATCACGAACAACGAGGTGTCGATAGTCATCAACACGCCCGATGACAAAAAGGGTGCCATGGACGATTCCTACATCAGAAAGGGAGTCATCAAGGCAAGGATACCGTATGTAACGACCATGGCTGCGGCCAAGGCGAGCATAGCCGGTATCAGGGCGAGACAAAAAGGCGCCGGTGAGGTAAAATCACTTCAGCAGTATCATCAGGAGATAGAGGAGATATAAGATGTTAGATATGAAATTTCTCCGGGAGAACCCGGACATCGTCAGGCAGAACATTAAGAACAAATTCCAGGATGAGAAGATCCCCATGGTGGACGAGGTGATCGCCCTTGATGAAAAGCGCCGCACCATGCAGCAGGAAGCGGATGATCTTCGAAACAGGAAGAACACATTGTCCAAACAGATCGGCGGCCTTATGAAGGAAGGTAAGAAGGATGAGGCTGAAAAGGTTAAGGCCGAGGTCGCAAAGGATGCCGAAAGGCTCGCGGAGCTTGAGGCACAGGAAGGACCGATCGCCGAGCAGATACAGAAGATCATGTATGTGATCCCCAATATCATTGACCCCAGCGTACCGATCGGTAAGGATGACAGTGAGAATGTCGAGGTAACAAAATACGGTGATCCTTTTGTCCCTGATTTTGAGATACCGTATCACACGGATATAATGGAGCGTTTTGACGGCATAGATCTTGATGCCGCAGGGCGTGTTGCCGGAAACGGGTTCTACTACCTGATGGGTGATATCGCAAGACTGCATTCGGCGGTCATCGCCTATGCAAGGGACTTCATGATAGATCGAGGGTTCACATACTGTGTTCCCCCGTTCATGATCAGAAGCAATGTCGTGACCGGTGTCATGAGCTTTGCCGAGATGGATGCGATGATGTACAAGATCGAGGGCGAGGATCTGTTCCTGATCGGTACGAGTGAACATTCGATGATCGGTAAGTTCATAGACCAGATCATAGATGAGGACACACTTCCAAGGACACTGACAAGCTACAGTCCGTGCTTCCGTAAGGAAAAGGGAGCGCATGGCATAGAGGAGCGCGGAGTATACCGAATCCATCAGTTTGAAAAGCAGGAGATGATAGTCGTATGTAAGCCCGAGGACAGCCCGATGTGGTTCGATAAGCTCTGGCAGAACACGGTTGATCTGTTCCGCTCGATGGATATTCCCGTACGTACTCTCGAATGTTGCTCGGGAGATCTTGCCGACCTGAAGGTAAAGTCGTTTGACGTTGAGGCATGGTCACCCCGACAGAAGAAATATTTCGAGGTGGGAAGCTGCTCTAACCTCGGCGATGCCCAGGCAAGACGACTGCGCATACGCGTAAACGGCAAGGACGGCAAATATTTTGCCCACACTCTCAACAACACGGTAGTTGCACCTCCGAGGATGCTCATCGCATTCCTCGAGAATAACCTGTGCGAGGACGGCAGTGTCAGGATACCGGAAGTGCTTCGTCCCTACATGGGCGGCACCGAAAAACTCATTCCCAAAAGATGACAAAAGGGACGGTTCTTTTTGACAACTTTCAAGGAGAGATAAATGGAAGACCAGGAAAAGAGACTGGCAGTCCTCATAGATGCCGAGAACATATCGATCAAATATGTAAAGGTCATCCTGGACGAGGTCAGCAATTACGGAATAGCAACATACAAGCGTGCATACGGTGACTGGACAAATCCCGTCCTGAAGGGCTGGAAGGAAGAGGTACTCCGCAATTCCATAACACCTATGCAGTCATACAGTTATACGCAGGGCAAGAATTCGACGGATTCCGCGATGATAATAGATGCGATGGATATACTCTATTCGGGAAAGGTCGACGGATTCTGCATAGTCAGCTCGGACAGCGACTTCACCCGTCTGGCATCCCGCCTTCGCGAGGCAGGTATGCTCGTTGTGGGTATGGGTGAGAAGAAGACAGTTGAGGCGTTTCGAACGAGCTGTACCATGTTCAAGTATCTCGAGGTCCTTGCCGCGGAGGACGAATCCCAGTCGGATATATCACGCGAAGATATCGAGGATACGATAATCAAGATACTTATCGATAACGAGGCCAATGACCGTGAGACTACCGTTGGCGAACTCGGGAACAAACTCTCGAACCGTCACGCGGATTTTGATGTCAGAAACTACGGCTATTCAAAACTGTCCAAGTTCCTTGAAAGCATCAAGGGCCTGACGCTCATACAACACGGCAACTCGATCACCGTCATGCGCAAGGAGAGTGAGGTGTCGAGGGAAGAGATAGAGACTTTTGTAATGTCGGTTCTGAAGAAGTGTGACGACAAGACCATGGGTCTGCCCGAACTGAAACAGAAGATAGAGAAAAAGTATCCCACGTTCAAGACAAGCGATTACCAGTACAGCCGGTTCTCGCAGTTCATAAAGGACATGGACGGTCTTGTGGTCAGGAATAATACTGTCAAGCTGAAGAATGCGGGGAAAAAGAGTTGAACATAGCGATACTCGGATGCGGTAACATAGCTACCGTGATGGCAACTACATTACAGCCGTTAAAGGGCGTCACATGTTATGCGGTTGCGGCCAGGGATGCCGGCCGTGCGCAGGTGTTTGCGGACAAGTTCGGATTCGCGAAGGCATACGGGTCATATACCGATATGCTCGAGGATCCCGATGTAGAGCTTGTATATGTGGCAACACCGCATTCACATCATTATGAACATATAAAAATGTGCCTTAATCACGGCAAACACGTTCTGTGTGAAAAAGCGTTCACGGCCAATGCAAGGCAGGCCGAGGAGGTGCTGCGCCTTGCTGAGTCAAAGGGACTGCTTCTGACCGAGGCCATGTGGATACGATACATGCCGATGGCCGACAAGATCAGGGAAGTCGTAAACTCAGGCATTATAGGCCGCCCCACATCACTTGCGGCAAACCTCGGATATCCGCTCGAGCATGTCAGGAGACTGACCAGGCTGTCACTGTGCGGAGGAGCTCTGCTCGATCTGGGCTGTTATGTGCTCAATTTTGCATCGATGATATTCGGCAATGAGATAGAGAGCATGGCAGCAAACTGTGTAAAATACCCTTCGGGCGTCGATGCCCAGGAGACGATAATGCTCACGTACCGCGACGGCAGGATGGCATCGCTGTATGTGTCCATGATCGCACAGACCGACAGGCGCGGTTTCATACACGGAACGAACGGATATATAGAGATAGAAAATATCAATAACTTTGAGTTGATGAAGGTATATAATCTCGAGCGAAGGGTCGTTGCCGAATATGCGGCACCGATGCAGGTTACGGGATATGAATATGAAGTCCAGTCAGCCATGAAGGCGATATCGGAGGGCGCCATCGAGTGTCCGGAGATGACCCATTACGATACGCTTTTCATGATGCAGCTTATGGATAACATCAGAGCGGCATGGTCACTCAAGTTCCCCTACGAAGTTGAGAGGACGGACGATGATCCCGAGGAGGATCCCGTGATCACGGCAAGAAAGGAAGCCGAAGCAAAGAAGATCGAAGAGGAAAAGAAGGCTGCCGAAGAGGCGAGGCAGAAGACCGAGGAAGCGAGAAAACGCGCCGAGGAGAAGGCTGCCGAAGAAGCTGCGGCAAGAGAAGAGGCAGCTAAGGAGCTCGAGACTCCGACCGACCCGGATGATTTTGAGGAATAAAACCGGATATCGGCTGTAAATATTGAAAAAGATACAATTTCATATTGACACACCGGCGTAATACGCATAAAATGTACAGGTGGTTTTGCGAGGATGTTTTCGTGTCTCTATCCCGGCAGACCTTTAAGGAACGATGAGTCCCTAATATTTCGGATAGGAGGTGGGATCGTGGCAAATATCAAATCGGCGAAGAAGAGAATTCTTGTTATCAATACCAGGACCGACCGCAATAAAGCGATAAGATCCAAGGTTAAGACATATGTTAAGAAAGTATACCAGACAATAGAAGCAGGCGACAAGGAAGCAGCAGCTGAAGCACTGCGTCTTGCTACAGGCGAACTTAACAAAGCCTGCACAAAGGGTGTCTACCATAAGAACACAGTATCAAGAAAGATTTCACGTCTGGCAGCTGCCGTTAACAAGATGGCTTGATCGGCAGTTAATACACAGTAACTTAAGGGATGCTCATACCGTCATGTGAGTATCCCTCTTTTTAAGTGTATAAGCTCTCGCGAAGGCACGGATCATCCGCATGCTCGCATGCAGGGATGATCCGGGATTTCGCGAGGCAACAGATATGAGTATGGATCGTAAACACATTCGTAATTTCTGCATAATCGCACATATAGATCACGGTAAATCAACCCTTGCCGACCGTATCATCGAAAAGACCGGCCTTCTGACATCGCGTGAGATGCAGGAGCAGGTGCTTGACAACATGGATCTCGAGCGTGAGCGCGGTATCACGATCAAGAGCCAGGCAGTCAGGACGAGCTACAAGGCAAAGGACGGTCAGGAGTATACGTTCAATCTTATCGATACTCCCGGACATGTTGATTTTAACTATGAAGTTTCAAGGTCACTCGCGGCATGCGACGGGGCCATTCTTGTCGTGGATGCGGCGCAGGGTATCGAGGCGCAGACGCTGGCAAACGTTTATCTTGCACTCGATCATGATCTGGATGTCTTTCCGGTCATCAACAAGATCGATCTTCCGTCTGCAGAGCCCGAGCGCGTCATAAATGAGATAGAGGACGTTATCGGTATCGAGGCACAGGATGCCCCGAGGATCTCCGCCAAGATGGGCATAGGTATCGATGAGGTGCTTGAGGCGATCGTTACGAAGATACCCCCTCCGGAAGGCGATGAGAACAAGCCGCTCAAGGCGCTCATTTTTGATTCGATATACGATCCGTATAAGGGAGTCATAGTGTTTTTCCGTATGATCGACGGAAGAGTCAGATGCGGCACGAAAATACGCATGATGGCTACATCCGCAACGGCAGAGGTGGTCGAGGTCGGAACGTTCGGTGCCGGACAGTTCATCCCGTGTGAGGAACTTTCCGCCGGGATGGTCGGCTATCTGACGGCTTCGATCAAGAACGTCAGGGATACTATGGTCGGTGATACGATAACCGATGATGAAAGACCGTGCAGCGAGGCACTTCCGGGATACAAGAAAGTCCAGTCGATGGTATTTTGCGGAGTATATCCCGCGGACGGTGCCAAATATCCGGACCTTCGGGATGCCCTTGAAAAACTGCAGCTTAATGACGCATCATTAAACTATGAGCCCGAGACGAGTGTTGCGCTCGGATTCGGATTCAGGTGCGGATTTCTCGGACTGCTCCATCTTGAGATAGTACAGGAGAGACTTGAGAGGGAATATAACCTCGATCTTGTAACGACGGCACCTTCTGTTATATATAAAGTGTACAAGACGAACGGTGAGGTCATCGATCTTACGAACCCCACAAATCTGCCGGATCCTTCGGAGATCGAGCACATGGAAGAACCGGTCGTGTCATCCGAGATAATGGTCACAAAGGATTTTGTCGGACCTATCATGGAACTGTGCCAGTCAAGGCGCGGCAGATACATCTCGATGGAATACATAGAGGAGACAAGAGCGCTTCTTAAATACGAACTTCCTCTCAATGAGATAATATATGATTTCTTTGATGCGTTAAAATCACGCTCAAAAGGTTATGCCTCTCTTGATTACGAGATGAAGGGTTATGAGCCTTCAAAGCTCGTCAAACTTGATATTCTCGTAAACCGTGAAGAGGTTGATGCACTTTCGTTCATAGTACACGCAGACAGTGCATATGAGCGCGGACGCAAAATGTGTGAGAAGCTCAAGGACGAGATCCCGAGGCATCTGTTCGAGATCCCGATCCAGGCAGCGGTCGGCGGCAAGGTCATTGCCAGGGAGACCGTCAAGGCGATGCGCAAGGACGTTCTTGCCAAGTGTTACGGAGGCGACATCACACGTAAGAAGAAACTTCTTGAGAAGCAGAAGGAGGGCAAGAAACGTATGCGTCAGATAGGAAACGTTGAGATCCCCCAGAAGGCTTTCATGAGTGTCCTGAAGCTGGAAGACATGTAAATTATGCAAATATATATACACATTCCGTTTTGTGAAAAAAAATGTAATTACTGCGATTTCCTCTCGGGCCCTGCGGACGCGGGTGTCCGTGACATGTACGTTAACGCGCTGATACGCGAGATCGCCGGACGATCCCAGACCATAGGAAGAGAGCAGACGGTGAAAACGGTCTACTTCGGGGGCGGGACCCCGAGTGTCCTGAGCGCCAAGCAGCTCGGGGATATCTTTGCGGCCGTAACACGCGAATACAGGCTGTCCGATGACGCAGAGATAACAGTGGAGGTCAATCCGAAGAGCGGTGAGCGCGATAAACTCTATTTT
The DNA here is from genome assembly GCA_045117595.1 of Lachnospiraceae bacterium. Classification (GTDB taxonomy): domain Bacteria; phylum Bacillota; class Clostridia; order Lachnospirales; family Lachnospiraceae; genus UBA2868. The sequence continues at coordinate 9,283 of JBGUNV010000138.1, read as the reverse complement.
CTTCGCGGAATGGGTTTTAACCGGCTGTCTATAGGAATGCAGTCAATACACCGCGGTGAGCTCGAACTGCTGGGCAGGATCCATACGTTCGAGGATTTTACCGAGTGTTTCCACAATGCCAGGAACGCCGGATTTAAGAATATAAGTGTTGATATTATGACGGCGATACCCGGACAGAACGAGCAGATACTTGAATCTACCGTATCATCCGTAATACAGCTCGATCCGGAACATGTAAGTGCCTACAGCCTTTCGATCGAACCCGGAACGCCTTTTTACGAGCAGTTCGGCGATATCGAAGGACCGGTGGTCGGAGAGGAGACCGAGCGCAAGCTTTACTGGATGACGGTAGACATGCTTAAGGCAAAAGGCTACCGTCATTATGAGATATCCAATTTTGCAAAGCCCGGTTATGAGAGCCGGCACAATACGGGATACTGGAGGCGTGAACGTTATCTGGGTCTTGGACTTGGTGCAAGTTCCTGCCTTGACGGTGCGGGAGGCGACGAGAGGAGCAGGAATACGACCGATCTGAAGACGTATCTTGCCAACCCGCTCGCAAGGGAAGAAGTAACGACCCTGCAGCGTAAGGACATGATCGAGGAGACCATGTATCTCGGACTTCGCATGATGGACGGGGTCAATACGGACGAGTTTTATCAGAAGTTCGGTGTTACCGTGCGGAGCCTGTATGCGGACGTCATAGACGATCTGGTGTCCCAGGGCCTGTTGTATGAGGGCGCCGGCAGCCTGTCGCTTACGGATCTCGGTATCGATTACGGAAATCACGTTTTTGCAAAATTCCTGAAGTGAAGACTGTATCAGGTTTTTATGAAAAAGATAGGAATAAAAAATATAAATATCTCTGAATGGTATTACATACTCGCGGCGGCAGCCTACGTTTTAACGCTGTTTGCTTCATTTGTGCGGCCCGGAGTTTTCGGCGCTGCAGTCATGGTGCTTGTCCTGGCCGAGCTGATATTTAAAAAGAATATCAGGATCACCTGTATAGCGGACGGGATCGCCGTGGCTTTTTTTGCATATCAGATAATATCTGTCATATGGCTTCTTCGCGGTGGATTCCCGATAGGAGTTTTCCTGGATGAATTCGTATCATCGACGCTTCCGATGGTGTTCTATTTTGTCGGAAAGACAGCAGGCGACAGGACACGCGAGTGGTACACAAAGTTCCTGTATGCGATGCTGCTGCTCGGTTTTATCGGACTGATAATGTATATCTGGGCACCGCAGTTTTACTGTGATTATCTGTATGAATGGAGCCGCATCTCCAAGGCCGATGCAAGTACCGCGAGAGTCCGCATGCAGTCGGTAGTCGGCAGTACGTGCCTCAGTTTTCTCATGATAGCCGGAATGCTTGCCGGCGCATATTATATAAAGAGCAGGGAAAAAAAGAGTGCGTTTTACATCGCATCCTGTCTGCTTTTTGCCATTCTCGCCAATCAGAGGAGCGGACTTGTTGCCGCTGCCCTCGTGGTCATATATCTGAACTGTCTGGTGTTCTTCATGTTTGACATGCTCCCGAGGAAGTATTTCCGTTATGAACTCGCTGTAGTCGCACTGGTCCTGGTTGCGATCGGCATAGTCAGGTTTGATTTTCTGTTAAAATTCTGGTACAGGATAATCTCACTGCCGACGGCCATATCCGAAAGAAGCGAACAGTGGGTGGCGGGCGTCAACAACATGTATGACTTCTGGATCGGAAACGGACTCGGTGCGAACGGACACAGGGCCATCGGTATCGAGGATGCGCATGTGATCGCTGACGGAGGACTGGTAAAACTGTACTGTGAGAACGGTGTCGCAGGGTTTTCGCTGTGGGCATATCTGATGTATCTGTGCCTTGAAGGCGGGATCAGAAACCTTCGGAAATATTATGTTGAGACCGGGATAATCGCTGTCGCGCTCCTGCAGTCGATAGGATCCAACGTACTGGCTTTCCAGATATGCGCGCCGGTATTCTGGTTTGCAGCGGGCAGGATAATGGAAGATAAAACGCTGTCGGAGAATGAACAGATATGATAAACGTACTGGAATGGCTCGAACATACCGCATCGGTTTATCCCGATAATATCGCCTTTGCTGATCCGGTTGACGATATAACGTTTTCAGCGCTTTGCAGCAGGGCAAAACAGACGGGATCGCTGCTTCTTGGCAGGAACATAAAGCCGGGATCCGCGGTCGTATTTTACATGGAAAAGAGTGTAAAGGCCGTAACCGTCATGCTCGGAGGCATATATGCAAATGCATTTTACAGCTTCATAGATACCAGACAGACGGCAAACCGTGCAAAGGCGATCATCGATGTGCTCGAACCTTTTGTGATCGTGACCGATACGGAAAATGAAGAAGCAGTCCGTGCCATTGCGGACGGCGAAACCGATATCGTCAACATTGACGCCCTTCTTGATGAAGCAATGTCAGCTCCCGCCGACGAGAATCTTCTTGCAGCCGCGAGATCGGAATTTTATGATACGCAGATACTGTATGTGAACTTTACGAGCGGAAGCACGGGTGTACCGAAAGGTGTTGCGGTATGCCACAGATCCGTGATCGATTTCATAGAACAGTTCACGTCGATCTTCGGGATCGATGAGACGGATGTCATTGCCAATCAGGCACCTTTTGATTTCGATGTATCGGTCAAGGATTTCTATTCGGGACTTATGACCGGTGCCCGCGTGCAGCTTATTCCCAGAGGATATTTTACCAACCCGACGGTGCTTGTCGACTATATCAGCGACTGCGGCGCAACGACGCTCATATGGGCGGTGTCCGCCATGTGTTTTGTATCGATAATGAACTGCTTTGATTACAGGCTTCCGGACAGGATCAGGCGTGTAATGTTCAGCGGTGAGATCATGCCTGTAAAGCAGCTGTTAAAGTGGCAGTCATACATACCCGATGCAATGTATGTCAATCTGTACGGACCGACCGAGATCACGTGCAACTGTACGTATTATATCCTGGACCGGCAGTTTGAAAAGGATGAGATCATCCCCATCGGAATACCTTTTCCGAACGAGAAGGTTTTCCTGCTCGATGATGAAGATAATACCGTGACCAAACCCGGGATCGAAGGGGAGATATGTGTTGCCGGAACGTGTCTGGCGCTCGGATACTACAAGGATCCGGAGAAGACCGCGGCATCATTTACTCAAAACCCCGTAAATACTGCCCTGCCTGAGATCATATACCGGACCGGAGATCTCGGAAGAATATGTGAGGACGGAAATCTCATCTACACATCCCGCAAGGATCATCAGATCAAACATATGGGTCAGAGGATCGAACTCGGTGATATCGAGGTCGCGGCCATGTCATCCGAAGGTGTGTCCAGGGCATGCTGCATTTACGATCACGACAGGAAAAAGATAATACTGTTCTATACCGGAGAAGTCGAAAAGGAGATGCTGACAGAGGATATAAAGGACAGGCTTCCTTCCTTCATGATCCCGCAAAAGACGGTCAGACTCGAAGAGTTTCCCATGAACAAGAATGGCAAGATCGACAGGACAAAGCTTAAGGAGATGAAATGATGATCGCAACCGATGTTCTTAATGATATAGCCCGTAAATATACGACTCCGACCTATGTTTTTGATGAGGATGAAGTAAGAGAGCGTGCAGGTGCCATAAGGGATATATTAAATAACGGCAATAACGGCAATGCTATAGACATCTGCTACTCCGTAAAGGCAAACCCGTTCCTGATAAATGCACTTACCGGTATCGTGGACCGTTTTGAGGTCTGCAGTCCCGGAGAACTCGAAATATGCAGGTCTCTTAATGTTCCCGGAGACTGTATCATATATTCCGGAGTCCACAAGGAGATGGAGGATATCACCGAAGCGATAAGGTACGGCTGCGGGGTGATCACCGCCGAATCATTACGGCATTATGAACTCATATGTGACGCCGCCGCAAGGGAAGGAGCCAAGGTAAATGTCATACTGCGCCTTAACGGAGGGAGCCAGTTCGGCATGAGCCGTGAGGACATATGCAGCATATTATCAGATGCCGGAAGATGTGAAGGCGTTACGGTCACGGGTATCCATTATTTTGTCGGGACACAGCGTGTGAAACTGAAGAAACAGAAGGAAGAACTTGAGCACCTGTATGACCTTATCGCCGGATGGGAGAAGGAGTACGGCCGGGCTCTGCCTCATTTTGAATACGGCCCGGGATTCGCATATCCGTATTTTGAAGGTGATGACTTTACGGATACGCTCGCTCCGGCAAGGGAGCTTGCACAGGATCTGCAGCGCATGGCAGGAAGCCGCCGCGTAACGGTTGAGATGGGCCGCTTCATAGCGAGCAGCTGCGGATATTATCTGACATCCGTCGCCGACCTGAAGAAGGCCGACGGACACAACTGGTGCATACTCGACGGCGGGATCAATCATGTGAACTATCTCGGACAGATGATGGGCATGAAGGTTCCGGTGATCATATATATCCCACGTGAGGGCAGTGACAGATCTGAAGACGGATCATACATACTCTGCGGATCGCTGTGTACAACCGCCGATGTTCTTGTAAGGGATATGAAACTTACTGCACCTGCGATCGGCGATGTTTTGGTATTTTGCAATATAGGAGCATATTCCGTCACCGAAGGTATATACCTGTTCCTTAGCCGCGACATGCCCAAAGTGGTCATGTACTGCGACGGTACACCCACCCCGGTGCGTGACACCATAAACACCTGGAAGCTTAATGTTGTCAGAAGTGACGGTTAAAATATAGTGGCAAATACATGCATAATCCTGTATAATTATCTATACGTGATAATGTAACGTTTGGAGATGTCATGCATCAGTTCAGTGAAAACCTGTTTCAAAATGCCATAGATCTGAATGACACGATCGTATTTGAATATAATGCGATCGAGGATGTCATCACTTTTTCCGAGAATATCAAGAAATATATCCCCATCCCCATACGTATTTCGGCGTTTGTCGAAAAGATGGGATATCTGGGCAAGGTATATGACAGCGATCTTGAGAAGGCCATCTCATTTTTCACCTTTAACGAGAATAATGACAAGGTACGTATGGAATACATACGTATGCTTGATTTTGCGGGCGAATACTGCTGGTATCAGCTCAAGGGCCGTATCGAAGCCGATGAGAATGACAGGATCACCAGCATATACGGTACCCTTGCCTATGTAGATGATGAGACCAAACATCAGCAGGATGAGAAGACGCTCTCAAGGGATCCTCTGACAAAACTTCTGACGATCGAGGCATTTTCCGCCGAGGTTGAAAACTATCTGGAAGAGATGCCCGCCGATGTCATCCCGAACCTTATGATCGTGGATCTGGATGATTTTGAATCATGGAAAAAACAGTACAGTGAAGCCAGTGCCGACGGTGCACTGATCGAGATCGGAAGGATATTAAAAAGAGCATTCCGCGGATCCGACGTTATCGGAAGGATCGATATCGACAGGTTCGGAATCCTCATGAAAGGCGTCAGAGCCACCAACATACTGCTTGAGCGTGCCGCATACATCAGACAGACGGTAAAGGATGTATGGAGCGATTTTTCCAATAACGGATTCCTGACCGTCAGCATCGGTATAGCCGCCATGCACGGCAAGGAAGCAAACCTTGACAGACTGCAGGCAAGGGCGCTGTCTGCCCTTAATGATGCCAAGCTGTCGGGCAAGGATAATTACGTACTGTATACGAGCGATATGGAAAGGCTCGATACTTCGGTTAATCCCATACTCTCGACAAGAGAGATGGAGATGATCAGGAATATCCTCGACCCCATGAGTTCATGGGCATATGCGGTTGATGACAACTATCAGCTGCTGTATCGTAATGAGGCTCTCGAGGACAGACTTTCCAATAAATGTGAGGGCATGTGTTACGCCCAGAACAAGGGCTATGAGGAACCCTGTAATGACTGCCCCATCCTGCAGATGGGAAGCACACTTGCATCATATGACGGCAATGTCTATTCGCCCTCGCTAAGGGCATCCATTCCCATGCGCGCCAACCGCATAACGATGCGTAACGGCAAGAGCGTATATCTGATCGCATCCGTGAAGGAGGATATAGAAGATCAGGTTGCCACGATGAACGAGAGTGAGAACCGTGCGAAGGAATCACTCGTTCAGATGATGGATATCATATGGGATATCAATCTGTCGAGGAATTCGTGCATCCGCCTGAAGGAGCAGAATGTCAGGACTTTTATCGATGTCAGGATAGAAAACTACAGGAGTCTGCGTGAATCGTTTTCGGAGGCTGTCGTTCATCCCGAGGACTGTTCCAGATTCCTTGAGGCAACGGACCCCCGCCTGATCAAGCAGAAAGCCCTTGCGGGGAACCGTACGATCTGCACGGAACTGCGGTTTATCAGTCTGACCGGCGAATACATATGGTACGGCATGTACATGGTCGTTCTGTACGATCCGAACGAAGAGGAGGAACAGAAGAACAGTACACAAAAGAACCGCCCTGACGAGAGGGTCATGGTCGTATGCCTTAATCTCAACGATTACAAGAAGCGAAGCATAGAAGCCGTCGAGAGCAAGATCAAGCATGAGATCATGCATGAAAAGAGCAATATCCTGAAGGATATGGCGCTTAACTATGAACGTTATGAAAATGTAAACGATATGATCGGAATACTCGTATATGAGTATACCGTTGCCGATAAGAGCTACTATCTGTGCTCGAACTTTGAGGACGTTTTCGAACTCGATCAGGATGCGCTGAGGGATGAATGGTCACTTATCTCATCATTGAAGGTTCACACCGATGATCAGGAGATGTTTGACAAGTTCATAGAAACCGCCAGATCATCCGCGATGATACAGAGGATAACGGTGAGACTGTATAACAGGTTCGGGGTGCCCATATGGTACACGATCGTTCTGCAGACGCTCCGTGGTCTTAACAATGTTCCGGTAAGGTATCTCGGAACATTGCAGAACGTCAACACGGAGATGAAGATAAAGGCCGAGATGGAATACCGCGCGGACTATGATTCCATGACGGGCCTCTATAATTCCGAAACATTTTATAAAAAGGCGGCAGCGATACTCGAGGATCATCCCGATGACAAGTACGTCATCATATCGATAGATGTTGACAGGTTCAGGCTGATAAACGACAGATACGGTATTGAAGCCGGTAACCGCACGCTTGAGACCGTGGGCAAGACGATCAGGGAGGTATCTCCCAAGGATTCGATCGCCAAGCGTTATCAGGGAGACGTATTTTCCGTACTCCTCAGATACGATACCGATCAGAATCTGGTGCAGTATATGTCCAAACTTTCCGAGTCCGTCAGGAATGCAAGGGTAATTCCGATGACGATCTCACTCACATACGGCATATACAAGGTCGGGGATCGCGATATACCCGTCAGGCTCATGTGTGACCGCGCGCGGGCCGTCAAGAAGCAGATCAAGGGAAGCGCACTTACCAACTATGCGGTATATGATGATGTCATCAGGCTGAAGATGCGTGAGCAGGCAGAGATCGAAGAGGAGATGAACGCGGCGCTCGAAAACAATGAATTCGTGATGTTCCTGCAGCCGCAGATAGACCTTGCCACGAGAAAGCTTATCGGTGCTGAAGCGCTTGTACGCTGGAAGCATCCCATAAAGGGAATACTCGTACCTGCACAGTTCCTGGCTCTTTTTGAGAGTAACGGGTTCATTACCAAGATGGATATGTTCATATGGGAACTGGCCTGCAAATACATACGCGATCTTCAGGACAGGGATATCTATCTTCCGATATCGGTCAATATATCGAGAGTACATATAGGCAATACCAATCTTTCCGACATCCTGATGGGACTTGTTGAAAAGTACGGTATAGAGCCGAGATACCTTGAACTTGAGATCACCGAAAATCTGTTCATGGAAGACGTTGAAGAGCTGTTTGCGGAAATGTCGACTCTCAAGAAGTGCGGATTTTCCATAATGATGGATGATTTCGGAAGCGGATATTCATCGCTCAACATGCTCAGGAATGCACCGGTTGACACACTCAAGATCGACAGGTTCTTCCTTGATGAGATCATGTCGACCGACAGGGGCAAGATCATTGTTGAGGCGAGTGTACGGATGGCCAAGCAGCTGGGACTCCAGGTTATCGCCGAGGGTGTGGAGACCCAGGAACAGCTTGATTTTCTGGCTTCGATCGGTTGCGATACGGTACAGGGATATTATTATTCCAAGCCGATACCGCCGGAAGAGTTTGAAGTGTTTATGGGGAAATACAGATGAAGTTTGTCAAGACCGAAGAACTCAAGATTGGGATGAGACTTGCCAAGCCCATATATAACAACAAGGGAGTCCTCCTGTATGACCGCAATTCCAAGCTCACGCAGCAGGGTATTGAATCGGTGCGCAATTTCAAACTCATTGGTATATATATCCTTGAGCCTGCCGAACCGCTCCCGCCACAGTCCGAAGAGGACGTGGAATTTGAGAAGTTCCAGATGGTGAACGTGTTCTCGGTACAGGAAGAACTTCGCGCGATACTCGAAAAAGGCAAGAACAACCGGATATATACTCTTGCGGAAAATATCATCAGAGCATACGGGAGACTCGATCACAAGATCAATTTCCTGCAGAACCTTCGAAGCAAGGAGGATTTTGTCTACAAGCATTCGCTCAACGTTGCGATACTGACGGCGATGATATGCCATAAGATGAACGTGCGCAAGGAGGATATGACCGAGACCGTAATCTGCGCGCTCGTGCACGATATCGGAAAGCTCAATGCCGATCCCGAGCTCCTCGTCAAGGACGATATCACGGAAGAGGAGACGGCGGAACTGCGCGCCAAGGAATTCGGCGGGATCAGCATACTTGAATCGACATTTGCATCGACTCCCAACATCAAGCGTGTCGTCACACAGACATATAAGCGTCTTGATTCATATTATAAGGGCGAAGAGCCGGACAAGAGTTCCAAGATGGTAGTCGGTGCCAAGGCACTGTGTGTTGCAGAGGAATATGACCGAATGACCGCGATCAACAGTGCGGGAGAACCCCAGTCGGAATTCGCTCAGCTGAAACTCATGATGGACAATCCGGAATATTTTGATCCGGCGGCCGTAAGAGCGCTTCTCGACAGTATCAACCTGCTCGGTGAAGGCGTGTGTGTCGAACTGTCCACGGGTGAAAAAGCGCTCGTAATATCACCGAACGAGAGGGATATATTCCGTCCGATGGTGCTGTGCTTTTCAACGAACACGATCATCGACCTTGCGATGACGGCACTGTA
>JBGUNV010000137.1:0-12174 GCA_045117595.1 Lachnospiraceae bacterium | reverse complement strand
ATATCGTTTCATTTATAGCGTCCCATTCGGTTGCACTTTCCTTCTTCCGCGCAAGCGGTGCCAATGTATCGAATACTGTCAAAAACGTAATCATCATCGGTGGCGGGATGATGAGCTACTATGTGGCCAAAAGACTTGAAGAGACCAAGATAGGCGTCAAGATAATCGAGAAGGATTTTGAAAGGTGTCAGAGGCTTTCGGAAATGCTTCCACAGACGGTTATAATAAACGGAGACGGTACTGACAAGATGCTCCTTGATGAGGAAGGGATAGGAGTTGTTGATGCGGTCGGAAACTTTACCGGAATAGATGAGGAGAACATACTTCTGTCCCTGTATGAAAAGGAGATGACGAAAGCCAAGCTTCTGACTAAGATTAACAGGATAACATTTGAGGAAGTGATAGCATCACTCAATATCGGGAGCATAATCAATCCTAACAGTATAGCGAGTGATAATATCGTGACCTTTGTAAGGGCTCTGAACAACAGTAAGGGCAGTAATGTGGAGACTGTTTACAAGATTGCCCAGGGCAGAGCCGAGGCGCTTGAATTCCATGTCGGCAGCAACAGTAAAGTGACCGGAAAGCCGCTTATGCAGCTGAACCTTAAGCCTAATATCATCATAGCATGTATCATAAAGGGTAATAAAGCCATTACCCCTAACGGGCAGAGTGTCATTGATGAGGGTGATTCGGTCGTGATAGTGTCTGTTGAGCGCGGATTGAACGATCTGGAGGATATTCTTGCATGAATAAAAAAATGGTGGCCTTTTTTGTCGGCTCGGTCCTCCGGATAGAGGCCATACTGATGGTATTGCCGACGGTGGTCGCACTTCTTTTCCGTGAAGAAGAGTGGATATATATCGCTGCAGCTGCACTTCTGTGCGCTGTATTTGGATATGGTCTGAGTTTTCGGAGGCCGAAGAACATGTCGTTTTATACACGGGAAGGTATTGTGGCTGTTGGTCTTTCGTGGCTTTTCATGTCGGTGTTCGGTGCCATTCCGTTATGGCATGCGGTACCTCATATCGGTTTTACCGACGCCCTGTTTGAGACCATTTCGGGATTTACGACTACGGGAGCAAGTATTCTGACAGAAGTTGAATCGCTTCCCAAAGGACTGCTGTTCTGGAGGAGTTTTACACACTGGGTAGGAGGAATGGGCATCCTTGTGTTCGTGCTGGCTATACTTCCCGGTGCGGGCGGTGAGAACATTTATCTGATGAGGGCGGAAAGCCCGGGCCCTTCCGTGGGCAAGTTTGTTCCTAAGGTCAAGTCGACTGCCAAGATACTGTATCTGATATATCTGGCCATCACGGTTACGGAGATGATCGTTCTGGCATGCACGGGAATGTCGCTTTATGATGCCTGTGTCATAACTTTCGGTACTGTCGGTACCGGAGGATTTGCCGTGACCAATAACGGTTGCATGGCCTATACACCGCTCCAGCAGGGAGTGATAACGTTCTTTATGGTTGTGTGCGGTGCGAATTTCAATGTATATTTCCTGCTCGTTGCAAGAAAATTCAAGGAAGCTTTCAAGTCGGAGGAAGTCATTGCCTACCTTTCGATCTATGCAGCTTCCGTTGTTATGGTGGCGATAAACATACGGAATGTGTTCCCGACCTTCAGAGAAGCGGTTCATCACAGCCTGTTCAACGTTGCATCGGTAATGACCACGACGGGATTTGCCACCGCGGACTTTGACAAGTGGCCCAATTTTTCAAAAACCCTTATGCTCCTTGTGATGTTCATAGGCGCCTGCGCAGGGTCTACTGCGGGCGGTATTAAGGTCAGCCGTGTTGTGATAGGATTCAAGACGATACGAAAGGAACTGGAACACCTGGTCCATCCGAGAAGCGTTAAGATCCTCAAATTTGAAGGGAAGCCCATAGAGCATTCGGTTCTCAGAGGGATAAATGTATATTTCCTTACATACATAACCATATTTACCGTTTCGGTACTTCTTGTGGCATTTGACGGCAAGGACTTTACTACAACGGTAACGTCGGTAATTGCCACATTCAATAACATAGGCCCGGGGCTGGAGATGGTAGGACCAACCGGAAATTACTCGCAGTTTTCGGCATTTGCCAAGTATGTGCTGATGTTTGATATGCTTGCCGGAAGGCTCGAACTCTTCCCAATGCTCCTGATCTTCATGCCAATGACGTGGAGAAGGCAGCGATAGAAGGGGCCCGGTTCATGAAATGAACCGGGAAGAGATCTATCGCTGCACCGCGAGCCCCCTATTCGGCGAAGCCGAATTCAAATGGGCGAGCGACCTTGTAGAAGGCAGCGATAGAAGGGGCCCGAGCGGGTATGGCGGCATAAACAATAGTATAAGAGTATAAAAGAGGACAAACCATGACACAATCAAGAACACACAACTGTAATGAACTGCGCATTGAAAATGTCGGAGAGAAAGTCACCATCGTCGGATGGTATGACAACATGAGAAAGGTGAGCAAAAATCTCGGATTTCTGATCCTCAGGGATTTTTACGGTACTACCCAGGCTGTCATAGAGACTGAGGAGATGATGGATGCCCTTGCGGGGATCAACAACGAGTCAACGCTGTCACTTACCGGTGTGGTAAGAGAGCGTTCCAACAAGAACCCAAACATAGCGACCGGCGATATCGAGGTTGTACCCGAGAAGATAGAAGTTCTCGGAAAATGTATATATAACGAACTTCCGTTTGAGATCAGCCACTCAAAAGAGGCGGACGAGTCAGTCAGACTCAGGTACAGATATCTCGATCTTCGTAATCCTGCCGTAAAGGAAAGGATCGTTCTCAGGAGCCGGATTGTGGCTGCCCTCAGACAGAGCATGATAGAACATGATTTTCTGGAGATAACAACACCAATACTGACGTGTTCTTCTCCGGAGGGAGCGAGGGATTACCTTGTACCGTCGAGAAACCATCCGGGCAAATTCTACGCACTTCCGCAGGCACCTCAGCAGTTCAAACAGATTCTTATGACGAGCGGTTTTGACAGGTATTTCCAGATCGCACCGTGTTTTCGTGATGAAGATGCAAGGGCTGACAGATCTCCGGGAGAGTTCTACCAGCTTGATATGGAGATGGCCTTTGCGGATCAGGAGGATGTGTTTGATATCATAGAGGATGTTCTGCCTCCGATATTTGCAAAATACGGAACATATGACAAGGCTTCATCGGCACCTTTTAAAAGGATATCGTACACTGAGGCACTTGAAACATACGGTACAGACAAGCCGGATCTTCGGATCGATCTGACTCTTACCGATGTCTCGGATCTTATGCAGGATACGGGATTCGGACCTTTTGACGGTCAGACGGTGGAAGCGGTTGTTGTTTCCGGCTATGGTGCAACCAGAAAGGTCATAGATAAGATCATGGCTGATACTGAAGTTATAAGCGGACAGAAAGCATTCTGGTTCAAGATAGACGAAGCGGGAGAGATAGTCGGCGGAATAGCCAAGTTCCTGCAGGAAAAGAAGCAGGATGTTATCGGCGCTTTATCGCTTCAGGCAGGTGATTTTGTCGGTCTGTGCGCAGGAAAGAAGCAGGATGCCTTAAAGGGTGCCGGAGTGCTCCGAAAGCTCCTCGGTGAAAATGCCGAAGGCCACATGAAGAAGGACTGTTATGAGTTCTGCTGGATTGTCGATTTCCCGATGTATGAGATCGGTGAGGAATCGGGAGTACTGGAATTCTGCCATAATCCGTTCTCAATGCCGCAGGGAGGGATGAAAGCCCTGGAAAACGATGATCCGCTGTCGATACTCGCCTATCAGTATGACCTCGTATGCAACGGAGTGGAGCTGTCATCCGGTGCTGTACGAAATCACGATCCGGAGATCATGGTAAAAGCATTTTCACTGGTGGGACTTGGTGAAGAAGATGTCAAAGCAAAGTTCCCGGCTATGTACAATGCATTCTGCTACGGTGCTCCGCCTCATGCAGGCATAGCACCCGGTGTGGACAGAATGGTCATGCTCATCGCGGGCGAAGAGAGTATCAGGGAGATAATCCCGTTCCCGATGAACAAGACGGCCATGGATGTTATGATGGGAGCTCCGTCGGAAGTTGATAAAAAACAGCTTGACGATGTACATATAGCTGTCGTGATGCCGCCGGAAGAGCAGCATTAACGGTTTTCATGATGATTTAATCGTTTTTTAATGTTGCATAAAAGACCGTTTAAGAATCTTTCTTTATAGTACGTATTGGCCGAGGGGACAAAAAGACTTGATTATGAAGAAAGGTTGGTAATAAAAAATGGATAATTTTGAAAAGGTTGAAAAACTCAGGGAAAAGGCAAACGTAACATTTGAAGAAGCAAAGGCAGCGCTTGAGGAAGCAAACGGAGATCTTCTCGATGCGATGATCCTTCTTGAGAAACAGGGCAAGGCAGATGCACAGCGCGAAAGCTACAGCACCAAGGAATCCGATACGGATCTTATGGTAGTAGATCAGCCCGAAAAGAAGGAAAAGAAGCGCGGCAATGCATTTACGGATAAGATCAAGGCCCTCTGGCATAAGTCCTGTGAGAACAACTTCATCGTAGAGAGAGATAAGGACGTGATCGTTAACATTCCCATCTGGGTATTTATCCTGATCCTGATCTTTACATGGCATGTAACACTGATCGTTATGGTGGTCGCACTCTTCTTCGGATGCAATTACAGTTTCAGGGGCAAGGATGAGATGAAACTTGCAAATGACGTGTGCGAAAAAGTTTCAGAAGCGGCTGACAAGGTAAAAGAAGGATATAACAATCTTTAATCACGGGGAGAGATCATGGCAGCACATATTTTGATCGTGGAAGATGAAGAGAAGATCGCGCGGTTCGTAGAACTGGAACTGGTCCATGAAGGATATGAAGTTACAAAGTGCGGAGACGGACGCGAGGCACTGGATCTTGCCGTAAATAATACATATGATCTGATACTGCTCGATATAATGCTTCCGGGCCTTAATGGCCTGGAAGTTTTACGTAGACTCGGGAATGACCATCCGACCCCTGTCATACTTCTTACTGCAAGGGATGCGGTAATGGATAAGGTGTCGGGGCTCGATGCCGGAGCGGTCGATTATATCACCAAGCCGTTTGCGATAGAAGAGCTTCTTGCGAGAGTAAGGGTAGCGTTGAAACTTCACCCTGTCGGACAGGATACGAAGGTTGGGGGTAATAATTCCGTCGTAAGTGCGGCAATGTCTTCTGATGCCGAAAACGGTATATACAGATGGAAAGGTCTGGTGCTTGACGAAAAAAAACACCGTGTAACATATGACGGTAAGGAGATAACGCTCACTAACAGGGAATTTGAGATGCTCAAGGTATTTCTTGCCAATCTTGATATTGTCCTGTCAAGGGATACGCTGCTCGAGAAAGTATGCGGATATGATTATGTCGGTGAGACAAATGTGGTGGATGTGTATGTCAGATTCCTGCGATCAAAGATAGATGAGGCCTTTGATGTCAAGATGATTGAAACGGTCAGAGGTGTGGGATATGTCATCAAATCGGAATAATAATGTCAGGGGACGCGTGTCCTCCATAAGGAAGAGGCTGGCATGGCAGCGTGTCAGAATGAAAATAGGAATGCACCTCGGTGAGTGCATTTTCCTGATGATCATGATGTTTCTGGCATGGCTGGCCGCAAGAGAGTATATGGCGGCAACCATTCCTTTTGCGGAAAGGAGCAGGCAGTTTACGATACTGCCGGTTACCGGAAACATCAGGAATTTTGCTGATCTGACAGATGTCCTGAAGACTCTCAGATATACGGTCTCGGACAGGGCGACCGGACAGCTGATAGTTGATGAGATGATCTTCGGACCGTTGGCGGTTATTCTTGCATTTGGTTCGGGATTATTCTGTTTACAGATGTTCGGAGATCTTCTGTCGTACTCCGGGCAGATGAGAAGGATCAAAAGACTGTTTGCTCCGCTTGATGAACTTGCAAGCCGGGCGGAGGAAATGTCGAAGCTTGAACTGTCGGAGGATAAATATCATCTGATCGAGGAGAAGATCACCAGCCTCGAGCCGACGGAAGGATCAATGCTCTCGTTCGGGGATGAGGATCTGCGTGGGATCGAGAGAGCGATGAACAGTCTTCTGACCAGGATCCGTGAGAGTAACCGGCAGCAGGCGCGTTTTGTAAATGATGCATCGCATGAACTGCGCACGCCTATCGCTGTGATAGAAGGCTATGCAAACATGCTGGCAAGATGGGGCAGAGAGGACGAGAAGGTCCTGGATGAGTCGATAACTGCGATACAGAATGAATCTGCCCATATGAAGCATCTTGTTGAACAGCTTCTGTTTCTGGCCCGCGGTGATGCCGGAAGGACCGTCATCAATCCGGTCAGGACCGATCTGTGTGAGATGATGCAGACGGTATATGAAGAATCCCTTATGATCGATGAATCACATATTTATAAGTATTCGTCTCCGACGGACCCTGTTTATGTGATGGCGGATGAAGGACTGTTGAAGCAGGCCGTCAGGATACTTGTCGACAACGCATCCAAATATACAAAGGAAAAGGACGAGATAATACTTTCGGTCGGGTTCACTCCGGGATATGAGGCGTATGTACAGGTGCAGGACACCGGTATAGGCATGAAGGAATCCGATGTAGAGCATATGTTTGAAAGGTTTTATCGATCAGATGAGGCCAGGAGCTTCGGCGGAACAGGACTTGGTCTGTCGATAGCCAAGTGGATCGTAGACAAGCATGAAGGACACTTTGAGATAACATCTAGAGAGGACCTCGGGACAAGGATCAGGATAGTATTAAAATGCGATAATACTTGAAAAAACCACATCAAAGTGTTACAATTTAGTCCCAATGTAATGCAGATATAAGGGATCTTGGCTTAATGCAGATAGGAGGGAACTGATATGGCAGGTATTAGCGGTGTTTCTTCTCAAAATAATATGTACGGTCAGATCGCGAGCGCAAAGCGGATCAACAGCGCCGCTGACGATGCGTCGGGGCTTACGATCGCCCAGAAGATGAATTCCCAGGAGACAGGACTTCGGGTAGGATCTGATAATGCAAAGGACGGTGTCAGCCTGTTAAATGTAGCAGACGGTGCACTTGGACAGATTTCCGACAGCCTCCAGAGAATATATGAGCTTGGCGTTAAGGCGAGCAGCGGACTTAATACGGGCGAGGAGCTCGGCGCGATACAAAGCGAGATAGACCAACTCAAATCTGATATTGAAGGTATCGGAAAGAATACGGAATTCAATACAATGAAGATCCTTGACGGCAGTATGGCAAGTATCGATCTTGCAACCAAGCCTGACGGTACGGGGCAGAGAATTCAGATGGTCAATTCCACGCTCGAACAGCTCGGGATAGCTGATTTTGATGTAACCAAGGGATTTGATCTGAACAAGATAAGCGATGCGATCTCAAAAGTATCAGAAGCAAGAAGCAGTATGGGAGCCCAGACAAATGCACTTGAGTCGGCGATCAGGTATAATGATTATGCTGCAGAGAATACGCTCTCATCGCGTTCCAGGCTTGAGGATCTTGACATGGCAAAGGCCATATCCGATCAGAAGAAGAACGAGACGATCAATCAGTATCAGATGATGATGCAGAGGATGGATCAGAACAACCAGATGAACAATACGCTGGCTCTTATGAGATTTTGATCCTGAAGGCTTTCGTCTTGACAGCAAACATTCATTATGATATAAAGATTAAGCGGTCACAGGCCGCTTATCTTTATGATACAGGGGATTGGTCAAATGGTATGATAGGGGTCTCCAAAACCTTTGGTGGGAGTTCGATTCTCTCATCCCCTGTTTTAAGAAGAACAGAAAGCTGTTCTTCTTTTTTTTATCAGATCGTATATTTCATAAATTTGTTGAAAAGAAGGTATTATTATCATATATTAAATTTATACGACCCAAGCTGCTTTTAATGATGTTAAACTACAGATACCCGTAAAGGATAAACAGTATGGATAATTTTCTTTTGGCAGTTTCCGTGATATTTGCTTTTGTAGTGTTCATAGGGTTTTTTAATGAAAAAGTAACCCATCTGACATATGAGATCTCACTTCTTCTGTTTTCAGTACTTGCAGGCTGTGTGATCACGGCTGTATATGCAGGCGTCAATGATATTTCCGTGCGAAGGTTGTTGGACAGTATTCAGGTATTTAACCTTGAAAGATTTCTGGTTGAAGGTGTCCTGTGCTTTATGCTTTTTGCGGGCTCCAGGAATATGAAGATAGCATCTTTCAGGGAAAATGCCCGTAAGATCACTGTCCTGGCCTTTGTGTGTACACTGCTTTCCGCGTGTTTTTACGGAGGGTTATTCTACCTGATCTGCCGTTTACTGCAGATATCCTTTACGATACCGATGTGTCTGATGCTCGGAAGTATCATAGCGCCCACGGATCCTATCGCGGCAACGAGTATCCTCAAGAAATTCGGTCTTCCGGAAAAAGTGGGATTTCTGATGGAAGCCGAGTCGCTTCTGAACGATGGAGTCGGAGTGGCGCTATTTGTGTGTTTCTCGGGGATGGTAGCCGGAGGCGAAGGTCCGGGATTCTTTGCGGTCATGATCAGGGAGATCCTCGGTGCGGTGATCATAGGGCTGGTTGTTTGCAGGATATGCTTTGAGATCTTTATACGCACGTCGGATAAATACAGAAAGGTATTTGTATCACTTCTGATGGTTTCGCTTTCATATTATCTGTGCGAAAGACTGGAGTATTCGGGAGCGATATCGTGCGTTGTGTGCGGGGTTTCCTTTTCCGCTTTTTGTGATAACGCCAAAAAGAAGGGAAGGTTTGAAGAAACGGAAGTGTTTGACTCATTCTGGGAAACGACGGATATACTGCTCAATTCCGTATTGTATGTGATACTGGGTCTTTCGTTCGTGCGCATTCTGCAGATGCCCATGATCGTTGTCCTGTCGCTCGCCGCCATTTTGCTTAATCTCCTGTGCCGGTATGGCAGTATCTATATAGGGACATTTATGATGAATCCTCTGCCGGACGGTTACGGGAAACGGGAATTCTCATCCCTGTTCACGTGGGGCGGCCTAAGAGGCGGGTTATCTGTTGCGCTGGCTATGAGCACGGCGTCTGTCGTTCCACAGGACATATACTATATCATAATCGGCTGCGCATATGCGATAGTGTTCTTTACGACTGTTGTACAGGGTCTGTCGATGAACAGAGTCTACCGACATATTTCTTCGAAGGTCAGATCATAGATTGAAGTTGAAACTCAGGATGTACAGGAAAGGGAGGAAACAGGTATGAAACATGCAGCTAAGCTAATTGCTCTGACGACATGTACGGTTGTTCTGCTTGCCGGATGTAATGTGGCGGTACAAAGTGAGGATGTCACTCGCGGGCCCGTGCCCGAACCCGTTAAAGCAGATCTGGGGCTGAATACAGAGACAAAGGACGCAACGCAATATACGATCGATGCAAACGATCAGGTGTATGCCCTGCTTGATTTTGATGATGATCAGGAACTTCAGAACGCGCAGAAGGGATTGATCGCCGCACCGGACAAACTGGAGATAAAAACGGATGACGGTAAAGTGGTCTGGAGCCAGGAGGCATATGCATTTCTTGAAAAGGATGCACCGCATACCACTAATCCGAGCCTGTGGAGAAATGCCCAGCTCAATCATATCTACGGCCTGTTTGAGGTTGTTGACGGAATCTATCAGGTCAGAGGCTATGATATGGCAAATATCACATTTATCAAGGGTGACACGGGATGGATAATTTATGATCCGCTTATGTCGGTAGAGTGCGCCAAGGCGGCATTTGATCTCGTGAAGGAGAATCTTGGTGATTACCCCGTTAAGGCAATTATGTATTCGCATTCACACGTTGATCACTATGGCGGCGTTGCGGGAATCGTTACCGAAGAACAGGTAAATGCCGAGGATATTCTGATAGTAGCTCCCGAAGGTTTTGAAGAGCACGCCGTAAGCGAGAACGTTTATGCGGGAAATGCCATGGCAAGAAGAGCTTCATACCAGTATGGTACGCTTCTTGAAGAAAACGAGACCGGATCGCTCTGCATAGGTATAGGCATGGGGCAGTCTAAGGGAAATACATCATATATCTCACCTAACACGACCATATCGAGAACCGGACAGAGGATGACCATCGACGGCGTTGTTATGGAATTCCGGCTGACTCCCGGCACAGAGGCGCCGGCTGAGATGAATACATGGTTTCCTCAGAAGAAGGCTCTCTGGATGGCAGAGAACTGCACGGGTACATTACATAACCTCTATACACTTCGCGGCGCCGAGGTTCGTGACGGACAGGCCTGGGCAGAGTACCTGATGGAGACCCTGAAACTGTACGGCGACGATGTTGAGGTTGTCTTCCAGGCACATAACTGGCCGCATTGGGATAATGAGAATATCATTAAGTACATTGCAAATACCGCAGCGGTTTACAAATTCATTAATGACCAGACACTGTATTATCTCAATCAGGGCTATACCGGCACCGAGATCGCAAATATGATCAAACTGCCGGATGAACTTGAAAAGGTATGGTATACAAGACAGTATTACGGGACCGTAGCTCATGATTCCAAAGCCGTATATCAGAAGTACATGGGATGGTATGATGCCAATCCCGTACATTTGGGTCAGCTTCCGCCGACGGAGAGCGCGAAGAAATACGTTGAATATCTGGGCGATACAGATGAAGTATTGAGAAAAGCAAAGGAAGATTATGATAAAGGCGAGTATCAGTGGGTAGCAGAGATCACAAATGTTCTTGTATATGCGGACCCCGGGAATACGGATGCAAGGCTTCTGTGTGCGGATGCACTTGAGCAGCTCGGCTATCAGGCTGAAAGCGGAACATGGAGAAATGCTTATATGTGTGCAGCCCAGGAGCTCAGATTCGGAACGAACACCGATGATGCAACAAGAGCTGCGGCAGGCGGAAGCCTGGCTTCCCACATGACTCCGCTCAT
Organism: Lachnospiraceae bacterium; assembly: GCA_045117595.1. Classification (GTDB taxonomy): domain Bacteria; phylum Bacillota; class Clostridia; order Lachnospirales; family Lachnospiraceae; genus UBA2868. The sequence goes on along the minus strand of JBGUNV010000137.1, from coordinate 1,195 downwards.
GATACTCCAGTATATCGGGATAGTCACGGATACTATGAAGATCCAGGATCTGACGTTTACCGCCAATATCATTCTTCCGGATTCATCATATGTTCTGCTCGTCAAGGATGGTGTGCTGCTGTATCAGAGGGGTGCATTGCTTGATGATGCCGATACTACCTGGACCACAAACAAGGCAGGACTTTTTGCGATAGCAAATAAAGATGAGGAAGCGATCAGTAAGTTAGTGACAGTGTCCGGAGATGAAACACTTCTTCCGAAACTGCTTGAAGGTGTAACGGGATTCGGTGACGCCAGATTCTTTAATATCGTTGAACCGTAAAACAGGATTAAGGACTTCGTATTGCACGCGAAACGGCAATCCCGGGAAAGAGGCGCGGATGACCCGCGCCTTTTTTCCGAACGGTAATGGGGGAAGGGAACAGATGAAAAGATTAAGAATACTTAAAGGGGTATTAAAGCGTACACATGCCGACAGGCTGATAGGAGGCTTTGTGGCATTCTTTTTGCTTGATGCCTTTCTGATCATGCTGGCAGAACCCGGGATCACCAATTATCGTGATGCCGTATGGTATTGTTATGCGGTATTCTCTACTGCGGGGTTCGGTGATATTGTTGCCCAAACCTTCATGGGTCGGGCTTTGTCGATACTTCTTACGATCTATACTATCCTTATAGTTGCGTTGGTTACCGGCGTGATCGTGGCATTTTATAATGACATAGTTTCGATGAAATATAAAGCAAGTAAGGCGGAGGTTCTTGATAAGCTCGAAAATCTCGAAAACCTTTCAAAAGAAGAATTAGCCGAACTGTCTGATAAGATCAGGAGGATCAAATGATGGCGAAAGTAAAATTACCGATATTCTGCGCGATCATAGGAGGAATAGCTTCTGTTGTATTCTGGCTGTTTTTGTTTGCGGTAAAATACGGCACCGTCCTGTTATGGGATGTGATACCTCAGAGGTTTGCAAAAGTTTCCGTATATCCGCTTATCATCTGTACGATCGGAGGGCTGATAATCGGGCTGATAAGAAAGGTGTTTGGTGATTATCCGGAAGACATGATGACTGTTTTCGGAAAGCTGAAAAGGGACAAAACATATCCGTACGGAAAACTTCCTGTACTGTTCATATGTGCGCTTCTTCCGCTCATATTCGGCAGCAGTGTAGGACCTGAGGCCGGGATGGTCGGAGTG
>JBGUNV010000136.1:0-16813 GCA_045117595.1 Lachnospiraceae bacterium | reverse complement strand
ATGAAATACCCGCTCTCAAGCGCTCTTAGATATCTTTCGTATCCTTTTTCGTAAAACACCATAAGCTCATCAAGCATATCATCGAATTCCTGAGTACGTTCACGTTTCCCGGAGAATATCTCATCAGCCTGATCCATAAGTTCAAATATCTTCACCTCGGATCCGGCACGTTTTACGGCTTCAACATAACTTGCCGCCGAATGAAGCGAATCCACCGGTCCGAAGGAGCATATGGCATCATGAAGTTCATCAAACGATCTGATCCTGGTTATACCGTCTATAAGCACAAACGGTACGTCTCCGAACACGATAGATCTTTTACCCAGCAGGGCAGCTTCATATGCCGCCGTCCCGGTAATGGTAACAACTCCCCTGGAATTGACTATCCAGGGTTTGGGATCCTTATAGTAATTGATCTGTACAAGCCTCACGTTATGTATCTCTTTTACTTTTTTGTAGAATTCGAAGCCTCTCTCTCCGAGCATTGCCTGATGCTCCTTGACATACAGTCTCCATCCGATCGGCAATGCTTTGGATACCTGTTCTATGAGATTGAGTTCATCGACATAATACGATGCCTTGACAAAAACCGATGATTCCGGGATCAGATGCAGAGGCATATATACATAATCCTCGCCGGGTACCGGATCCTCAAAATACCTGTTCTTCCCGTACAGATATCTCTTCTTGAGTTCCTCTTCAAGATAATAACGTATATAAGGCATGGACGGAGCATATAACATGGGGCTCTTCTTTTTGAGTTTCAGGTTATGCTTCCTGATGTCCATGTCGTAAAAGTACTCGAGCTTTCCGTGCATGACACGTGCGATCCATACAAGAGAATCCCTTTCATACTTGCTTGTTACAGATCCGGCAAACTCACGGTTCATTATGGAATTTTCACGCCGGTAATTCTCGACATATTCTATACTCTCACTGATGGCACTGTCGGGATGAGAACTGATCTCATCGAACAGTTTTACAAAATAGGGGTCTATACCGTAGGCATTCTGAAAGCTCGGATACTTGTAATATCCGAGTTTGGAATACTCAATGGTCATGCACGGTATCTTCTTTTTATAGCAGACCTCACACAGTATTGTGCGCTGGAGTTCGGCATTATCCATGTCAAATATGACATCGGGCTTAAACTCCTCAAGAAGGCCTATGATCTTTTTGTAATTCAGTTCCAACCAGTACAGATTTTCCGCATAGCTCGTCACCTTCCAGTACATACGCCAGTGGTAGTGCCTCGTATTCATCTGCGAGCTCATAAGCTGCATGTTGAGATTCTTGTAATGACTGTACTGTTCATCGATCATCTTCAGATAATCAAGATCATAGGGTGCATCACTTTCGCCAAGTCCCTTAATGAACTGTTCGCATATGTCACGGACATCATAGATCTTAACTTCGGGCTCAAGTTTTTTGAATTCATAATATGTATGCTCGTTATAATATGTCTTGTTATAACTGCATTCGCTGGACATTATGAAAAAAGCCGCGACCTCATTGTCTTCCTTGAGTTTTTCCGCGAGAAACCATAACGGTTTGCAGTAAGTCTCACGGCATATCATGAGTATTCTTTTGTTCTTGAACATGGAATCCTTAATCATCAGGGAAATCTCTCCAATTCGGAAGCCGTCCGGCTCTGGCTCCTCTTAGTGTAGGCCTTCAGTATCCATGGCATATAAACTGCCGCGAAAGCCTTGGCCTTCAGCGCCCATCCTGCCTTAAGATCCGGGGAGGCATACAGTTTCTTTACTTTTGCCTTGTATTCCTTTATATCTTCCCTGTCCGTTTCGGGAAGAACAAGTTCATTCTGGATTGCTGTGATAAATTCGTACAGCATAAATCTGTCGAGGGAAGCTGTGAGGGCGGGATGGTGACTTCTTACAAACTCTTCCATCATAAGATTGGCCTCGACATTGTTACGGATCATACCGCTTCTTTTGGAATTGCTTCCGCTCCGCTCCCTGAAATGATACATCGGAGTCGGATCGTACACCACGCGGTCCGCCTTCGACAGAAGCGTATCTACGACTATCCTGTCCTCAACAGTAACATCCGTCCGGAATCTGAGATGCTCGAATATCTTTCTCGAAAACAGTTTGTCCCAACAGTGAAGAAAGAATCCGTCATGACCAAGTGTCACTTCTATGGCTTCTTCTCCGGTCATCACAACCGGATCCGATGCCTTATCTGACAGAGTTGTGTTCACATATTCGTAGAATCTGCCGCACACCGCAATATCCGCATTGTACCTTTCCAGGTTTGAGATCATGGAAGAAAACATTTCCGGTTCGATATAATCGTCCGAATCGACAAAGCCGAGATAATCCCCGGTCACTGCCGCAAGTCCTCTGTTTCTCGCATCGGCGATACCTTTCGCTTCACCGCATATCAGCTTTATCCGCGTATCGCGTGCCGCATATTCCCTGCAGATGTCAACCGAACGGTCAGGTCCGTTATCCGCCACAATGACAAGTTCGAAATCCCCGTAGGTCTGGTCCAGCACGCTTTGTATGCTCTGTGCGACATATCGTTCAACGTCATATACGATCATTATTATACTGATCATTGTCCTGCCCTTTTTATGGCTTCAAGATATGCAAATCCCCGTTCCTCGTCAGGTTCCACATACGCTCCTTCGCCCCATTCGTTCCACGCGTTCACATATACAAAATCCACCGGATGATCCTTAACCTTGCTGCGAAGTATCCCGAGAGTCTTTTCAAACAGTTCCGGGGATGTTCCTGTGTAGACAAGTCCCTTGTGATCACGTCTCGGTGTGTTGTCCCAGTCAGGTATTATCCCGGGAAACTCATTCGGGGCATAATCCCTGTCTGCGATCGCTTTCATGATACGCCGGCCGTCTATTTTCCTTTCGAGGATATTACCTCTTTTATCACCGATGATGCGGTTCCTTACGGATCTGGCAAACGTACCCGCGTTATATTTGATCCTTCCGGCCATGCCCAGATCGTTCTTTAAACTGTAACCGGGCTCAAAATAATAATATCCGTCAATGATCCCGGAACGCGTATCACAGCCCGCCGCCGTCCTTCCGGATATTATATACACACCGTCAAATCCCTCGGCTCTTGCCCATTCGTTCATACACTCTGCCATCTCGGCAAAAACAGGGATATCAAACGTCTTGTATATCTGCCATACAGGCCTGTTATCTATCTTAATATATCTGCTGTCCCGGAAATACGGAAGTATATGGTCAAAATATCTCTTCCAGTCTTCCTTCGTTCCGTATTCCTGCGCGATCAGTACCTGATCGGACAGGCCGTACCATGTTCTTGTCCAGGTTTCATTCGCCCAGCATATATTGTACCTTATATCTATCGAGGGGTTCTCGAGCAACGTCCTCAAAGGTTTTTCCATGAGGGTTTTGCCGCCGAAATAATACTGATATATTGCAAATCCGTAAACCCCGTATTCTTCTGCAAGCTCAGCCTGTCGCGTCAGGGTTCTCACACCGTCTCTGTCAAGATCATAGTACTCCTTCCCAAGCGGGACCTTGGGCTGGATATGTCCCTTATATAAAGGACGGGCCCGTTTTACCGCGACCCATTCCGTATACCCTCTACCCCACCATTCGTCATTCTCGGGAAAGGAATGGAACTGAGGCAGATACATGCACATTACTTTCATTATCCCACCTGATGTGTCGGTTATTTCAGCCAGACTGTCTTATTTACAATATGAGTATAACTCTGTATCAGTTTTACTACCTTAACGGATACATTCTCGTCAGCATAATCCTCGGCCTCCACGACTTTCTCATGGTTCTCGTACATAGCCGTCGCAAGTTCGATCGCCTGGCAGACATCATGGCTTTTTATACCGCCGACAACTATCGTTCCTTTATCCAGAACCTCCGGTCTTTCGGTCGATGTGCGGATTAGCACGGCCGGAAAATCAAGTATCGCCGACTCCTCGGACAGTGTTCCGGAATCCGACATGACGCAGTACGCATTCTGCTGAAGCTTATTGTAATCACAAAATCCGAAAGGTTTCATGTTAGATACGAGCGGGTGGAACTTGAAAGCTCGTTTCTCTATAAACTTGGCGCTCCTCGGATGCGTCGAATAAATGACAGGCATTTCGTATTTTTCGGCGATGATATTGACCGAGTTCATGAGTGACATGAAATTCTCCTCAATATCTATGTTTTCTTCCCTGTGGGCGGATAAAAGAATATATCTCTTTTTCTCAAGGTTCAGTCTTTCGAGGACATCGCTGGCCTCTATACGGTCCATCGTCTTTTTGATAACTTCCTTCATCGGAGAGCCGGTAACGAATATCGTCTTGCCGTCTATCCCCTCGGACAGAAGATACCTGCGTGAATGTTCGGTATACGGCATATTTATATCAGAAATATGATCGACTATCTTACGGTTGATCATCTCAGATACGTTCCAGTCCCAGCACCTGTTTCCCGCTTCCATATGAAAGATAGGTATCTTCAGTCTCTTGGCGCTTATCGCTGACAGAGCGGAATTGGTATCTCCGAGCACAAGAAGTGCATCAGGTCTTTCCTTCTGCAAAAGGGCATATGACTTCGCGATAATATTACCCATTGTTTCACCGAGATCGGCACCGACCGATTCAAGATAATGATCGGGCTTTCTGAGCTTTAAGTCCTCAAAGAATATCTCGTTGAGCGTATAATCGTAGTTCTGCCCGGTATGTACAAGTATGTGGTCAAAATACCTGTCTGCGCATTTAATGACCTCGGACAGTCTTATGATCTCGGGACGGGTCCCTACTATGGTGCAGAGTTTAAGCTTGTCAGACATTTTCATACCTCTTCGTAATATGTATCAGCCCTGTCGGGATCAAATAATTCATTGGCCCACATGATCGTGACCATATCATCGTCTCCGACGTTGGTGATATTGTGTGTATATCCGCACGGGATGTCAACCACCTCCGGTTTACTTCCCGAAACGCGATATTCCGTTATTTCACTCTCTCCGATCTTTCGAAACCTTATGATCCCCTCACCCTTAACGACAAGAAATTTCTCGTTCTTCGTATCATGCCAGTGATTCCCTTTGGTGATCCCGGGACGGGATATATTAACGGAAACCTGTCCGCGGTCACAGGTCCTGATGAACTCGGTAAATGAACCGCGGTTATCTTCATGTGAATTGAGCGGATAGGAAAAACCGTCCTCCGGAAGGAAACTCAGATATGTACTGTACAGTTTCTTCTCAAAACCGTCAGAAAGCTGTGGAACGGCAAGATTCTCGCGCATTTCGACAAACGAATGCAGAAGTTCGGGAATCTTCCCGAGCTTAACATCATGAACGGTCGGCACATATCCGAAGCCGTCCTTTACATGCTCCTTACCCGAAAGGCAAAGCAGGAGTTCATCCACTACATCATCGATATAAACAAGATGAAGAAGGGTCTCAGGATCATTTACCTTTATCGGAAGGCCTCTTGCGATATTATGGCAGAAAGTAGCCACAGCGGAATTATAATTCGGTCTCGACCATTTACCGAAAACATTCGGAAACCTGTATATCACTACGGGATTTCCCTTATCCTTTGAAAATTCGAACAAAAGATCCTCGCCTGCCTTTTTGCTCTTACCGTACGGATTGTCAAGAGCAGCCTGTATTGATGAGGATACAATGATCTTTGCACCGGTATTACGTGCTTTGGTAAGCTTATCAAGCAGCACCTGCGTAAAACCGTAATTACCCTTCATGAATTCATCTGTGTTTTCCGGTCTGTTCACTCCGGCAAGATGAAATACCGCATCCGCTTCGGCACAATATGTATCAAGATCCGCCGGATCCGAATCTATATCATATGTATATACCGTATGTTCCGTTGCGACCTTAAGCCGCTGTATGAGATTTTTTCCTATAAAACCACCGGCTCCGGTTACCAGTATCTTCACTTTCCTGTCTTCTCCCATTCCTTGATCTCATCACGTATGTACTGAAGCGACAACAGCTTTTCGATGACCTGATCCACATCAAGTCTGGTCGTATTGTTTGAATTGAATTCCGTAAGACCGGCGCGCTCCACGCTTCCTTCCCGGAAATACTTGTCATAGTTCAGGTCCCTCTGATCCGCCGGAACCCTGTAGAAATTACCGAGATCGAGCGCCCTTGCACATTCCTCGTTGGTAAGCAGGGTCTCATACATCTTCTCCCCGTGTCTGATACCTATGACCCTGATCTCGTTATCAGCATTAAACAGTTTCTTAACCGCTGTTGCAAGGACTTCTATCGTACACGCGGGAGCCTTCTGAACCATGATATCCCCGGCTTCGGCATTCTCAAATGCAAATACCACGAGTTCAACAGCCTCCTCCAGACTCATTATGAACCTTGTCATCGTCGGTTCCGTAACCGTCAGCGGGAGTCCCTGTCTGATCTGATCGATGAACAACGGGATGACCGAACCGCGTGAGCACATGACATTTCCGTATCTCGTACCGCATATGAGAGTCTTCGCGGGATCAACCGTCCGGCTCTTGGCAACAAAGACCTTTTCCATCATCGCCTTGCTCGTGCCCATGGCATTAACCGGATACGCCGCCTTGTCGGTAGACAGACAGATAACCTTTGATACTCCGGCTTCTATTGCACATGTCAGAACATTATCGGTTCCTATCACATTTGTATGAACTGCTTCCATCGGGAAAAATTCGCAGCTCGGAACCTGCTTTAATGCCGCAGCGTGAAATATGTAATCGACGTTGTGCATGGCATCCCTGACACTCTGAATGTTTCTGACATCCCCGATATAATACTTGATCTTGGGATCATTATAATGATGACGCATGTCATCCTGTTTCTTCTCATCACGTGAGAATATCCTGATCTCTCCTATATCGGTATCAAGAAACCTGTTCAGCACGGCATTTCCGAACGATCCCGTACCACCTGTTATGAGCAATGTCTTGCCTTTAAAGATATTATCCGGCATATGATCCTCCAATCGATGTCTGTTCAAACCTGAAAATAAATTATATCAAACCGACCTTGCTATTGCAATTAAGGCCAGCGCACACAAAAGGAACGGCGGTACTATTACAAAGTTCTCCATGAACGATCCCGCCAGGATGGCAAACACCGCGGCGGTCGCGGATTTTGAAACGATATTTGCCGAAGCTTTTTCGCGAAGAGTCAGAAGCCTTTGTACGAGCATGAACAGTACAATCGCAAAAACGATCAGTCCGTGAACGATCAGTATATCCAGAAGACCGTTATGTACTTCAAACATGCCATCCATCCAGTCAACGTTTATCCGGTATGAACTGCCTGTCCCTGTGACCGGGTTTTTCAGAAAAGCCCCCCACAGATCTGCCCATATGAGATCCCGGCCCGATATGATATCCTTATAGAATATCTGTATTCCGAGATCTGATACCGCACGTCCCGCCATGACATATATGATCGATATGACTATCGCTCCGGCAGTTACGGACAGTGTTGAGACCGTATAGAATATCCTGTTCTTCCATATCTTCATCGGGATCAGCATAAAGACGGCATAAACGACAAGCGCAAGAAGAGCACATCTGGCCCTGTACCACGCTATGATATTGTATCCCCATGCAAACATGAACAGTACAAAGATCGTCAGAAACCGTGCTCCGCCTTTTTCCGTTTTTGCAAGAGCCTCCCGCATGATCAGAAGCATTGTTACCGCAAATACAAATCCCGTTATCAGCACGAGTCCCCCGTAATTGGTGTTGTAGCCCTTAAAGTATCCCTTGACATCAAATGTCCAGTAGTAGAAATAAAACCCCATATACGCACATGTAAACCATATCTGATATTTTGATAACGTGATCCTGTCGGCAAGATATGCAACAAGAAGCACATCAGCGGCGGTAAGGAACGCTCCCTTGCCTGAACCGACTATTACAAGGTTTATTGCTGCGATCACACATCCGGCTGCAACAAGCAGGAGAAATCTGTCTCTTATCATCTGTTTTGGCGGTACATAACAGACGGCGGTCACGCATAAGAACACAAAGGAAATGAGAGTTGCAAAAGGAACCAGTGCTTCATACCAGGCATATTCGTTCCATAAAGCCATGGTCTGTAAGACTATAGCACCAATAAGGCTCAGATTCCCTATCCTCATTTGTTTTGTCACAGTCAAACTATCCGGCATTTATCTTACTCCTGACAAGCTCGGCTATCTTGCCGGTCATGATCTTCACATCCTCAAGATTTGCAAGAATCAGTATAACGGTAAGTATCGGACAGACAATGTAACGTCCTCTGATGCTTCCCATGATCGCTATGGATATCGCTATCAGGATCAGATAACACAATATGTCCGTAAGAAGACTGTTTTCGATTCTGACATGTTTTCTGACGAACCTGTACGCGAATCCCCACATGATCGCATAACTTGCCGCCGTCGCCACCGCAGCGCCCATTGCACCGAACCTCGGTATGAAAGCAAGGTTCATGGCCACGTTTACAACGGCACCTGTCGACGTCGCGATACCCATGGATTTTGAATCCTCAAAGGCAAGGCAGATCGATCCCAGAAAACCCGTAAGAGCTCCGAAAATTACCGATATCAGAAGGGGCGGAACATATACCCATGCTTCATAAAAATCCTTCCTGAACATGAACGATGCAATGGGATTGACAAGAATGATAAGCACCGCACATCCCGTCACCATAAAACTGTTGTAAGTCCTGTACATTCTGGTAAAGAATTCGGGACTCTTATCGTCCTTATAGCTCTTGGTCGCCGACATCTGCCATGCCTGTGCAAATATCCTCTGAAAGACCATAAGTATCGCCGGTATCTTGTAAGCCACTCCGTATACGCCGTTAACGGCGGCACCGCATATCGCAAGAACTATATATCTGTCCGCGGCGTTATTTATCCAGCTTCCCGTTGAGTATGCTATGAGAGGAGTACTGTAGGTAAGCATCCTTGCCCTCATCTGTCCGTCATCCTTAAAATCGGTTATCACCTTTCCCCTGAAACCGATGACCAGCATTATAGCAGAAGCTGCGGCATATGCCAGGATCTGCGACAGTATGTACCCGGTAAGTCCGATCTTTATCACAAGCAGAAATACGATATTGGATATGATCATTATAAGTGTTGAGCTGATACTTCCGATCACAACCACCGGGACAACTTCACAACCCTGAAAATACAGGACGAGGAATTCATACAGGGAATTGGCGATGAACAGTACGGCAAACAGCAGTATATATCTTCTGATCTCATCTGTCGCGAATGCAAATCCGATTATGCACAGTCCCACGACCACAGCATCCGCGCGGTACACGAACGACAGTCCGATCTTTAATATGCTCCCCCTCTTATCGGGAGCGTCTATACCGAACCTTAGGGCCGCTTCGCCCATATTTATCGTAAGTGCCGGAACCAGCAGCAGGAGCGTTACCTGCATAATGTCGGCTATGCCGTATTCGCTTGTTGACAGAACATTCGTGTATAGTGGTACAAGAAGAAAGACCAGTATCTTGGAAACAAAATTACTGACCGAGAACAATGCTATATTACCGGCAAGATACCGGTATTTGCCCTTTGAAGGTTTTGTTTTACCGTTCATACTGTCCCCCGGCCATCTCATCAGCTGTTCCCGTCTTATGTTTTGACATGTTCATCACAAGCAGAAGGAAGAAAACGTTCAGTGAATAGTTGGCCCATATAAGATCCACATCGAAAAATGATTCGATACATACCGCAAAAACAGCAACAGCGGCACATCTTGCCGTATCATTTTCACATATCAGAGGATGTACCTTTCCCCACATACGGTACATGATGAACATCATCAGCGCAAACACCACGACTCCATGTATGACCAGTATGTTATACATGGCATTGTGGACGTTAAACTCGAAAAAAGAAGTTATGGTGACATTCGTTCCGATACCCGTAAGAGGCTTTGCCGCGAACAGGTTTGCAAACTCCAGCCATATCGCTTCACGCCCCGAGAAGATGTTTTTGTAAAAGAAGGGCATCCTGAAATTGACCCCGCGCGTCCCAAGCCAGATATAAAATGCAACAAATGCGAGTGAACCGAAGGTGGAAAATGCACAGACCGCATAATAAAATCCCTTACGTGCCCACAGCTTTTTCGGCACGAAAAACCTTAACACGCAAAATGCAATGAGCATGATAAAGGCTCCCCTGGATCTGTGATACAGGGCTATCTGAAAACATTTCACGATCGCCAGTGTTATAAGAAGCCCGGCGATCGGTCGCAGGCGGTACAGGAAATCAAAGAAAACAAATGCGCAGAGCATGGAAAAGACGGTAAAAGTCGCAGCCGTGTTCGTGTTCATCGCAAAGGATTCCGCGTCAGCGAACATCCATGTATATACTCCGAAAAACCAGTATATCAGCATGCACACATATAAAAGTCCAAACAGTATGAACTGCCATTTTTTAAAAACCACTTCCTGCGACAGATACCATATAAGAGCAAAATCGGCCATAACAAAAAAGCAACCGTAGCCGCTGTCCACGACAAGGATATTTACCGCCGTGAATATAACAAGAAGCACGAGTGCGATAAGGTCCTTGTCCTTTGACCTGATCTTCCTTACGGGATTGATGTTGACGGCCGCCATTACAGTCAGCACCCCAAACACGAACAGACCCACGTACTTTTCCGTAAATCCGTAGAATCTCGGTACAAAAAAAGTAAGGGAATAGAATATGAACATGCAAAACAGCAGTACTGTATTGCATATATCCCTTACGGTCATGTCCTTCCTTATTTTTTCAAAACAAGTTCCGACAGCTTTGATGTCAAAACCCTGCTTCTTTCCTTCCATGAATACCTCGTCTGGTCAATGCTGCCATACAGCCTTTCGGCGTTCGGGTTTTCGATCGCATACCTGATCTTTGCAGCTATCTCATCCGGATCGTCGTACTTTTCTATAATGTCTTCTTTTCTGAGATCACCTATTACCGAAAGTGCCCCGACTGCATGTGAACATATGACTGAACATCCGCACATGACGGCTTCTATCGGAGCGAGTCCGAATGTCTCAAAGCAACTGTTCTGAACAAATACCGCTGCCCTGGAAAAAAGCGCCCGACCCTCTTCAAAGGGTACTATCCCTCTGTTTTCCACAAATTCATACGAATTTATGATATCGGTATCGGCACCTTTTGCTCCGGTCACACACAGGTACATATCCGGATCATATTCTCTGCGAAGCTTATCTACCGCTTCGCATATGTATCTGATCTTTTTTCTCGGCATACCTCCGCCTACGGAAAGTATCATATGCCGGTCGGTGCCGCCATCATCCCTTACATCGGCAAGTCCGGTATCAACTCCATTTGTAACATGATCGATCTTGAACGCATACCGGGGATAATGCTCCGTAAGCCAGCCGGCAAACCCCTCGCTGACGGCTATGATAAGATCGGCAAGCTCCATCGTGCGTCTGTCGACGCGGTTCATCTCCTCATCAGGTTCGAGATTGATCTCATTCTCGTATTCGACACAACCGTGCATTAAGTACGCCGAAGGTTTCCCCAGTTTCTTCGCGATCGTAAGGCCGAGTATGTTTTGCTTCGAATAACCCGAATAAACCACAACATCCGACCGGATGGTGTCAATGACTATCTCGACCGCCCTGGCAATCTTGTTCCGGCGCTTCTGGAAAAGGGTTCCGGCGGGAAGGTTTTCGATATAGTATTTTGTAACATTTGCGGGACCTGTACCGGTAAAATGGTCCCCGGCCAGAAAGATCCTCATTTGCCCAAATACTCCCTGCGGCCTTCAAACATTTTTCTAACGGCTTGTGCCATGCCGATATCACGTAAATACAGTTTCCTTTTTCTTACGGCATACTGTAGTATCAGTATGACCGAGAACCACTTTGACAGCGCCGCAAAATTGGCACCTCTTGCCACAAAGAAATCCTCATCAAAACCTTTAAACCATGTTGAGGGCTCAGGCCTTACCTGCGCTATCATCTCCGGAACATAAACTATCTTTTTTCCGAGTTTCAGACAGTCATACAGAAACAGATTCTCCTCACCCTGGAAAAATCTCGCACCGGCTCCAAATGACTCATTAAACCTTATGCCCCTGATGCTGTCGGTCCTGAAAGCTATCTCCGGTGAAAAGATCTTGAGTACCGAAAGATATCCCATCCTTTTCGGACGGCGAAAGACCGGTACCTGCCTCTCGGGTCTTTTTACAAAGAATACGATCACGTCGGCATCATACGTATCAAAAGCCCTGTTTATGATATCGTCATAACCGTCAACATACTCCACATCATTGTCACACAATATGCATACGGGACCTTTTGCATGTGCTATAGCCATATTACGGCTTCTCGACAGGCCTCTTTGTGTCGTTTCCACATATGTTACATTAACCGGGCCTTTGGACGTATCTCTTACCGTATGTTTTTTCTGTGTCCTGTCACACTGATTGATCACGACACAGTCGGTATGGATGTTCAGCGTATCGATATAACTCTCGTCTTCAAGGAACATAGCGGACAGCAGAACTTCAGGACCCATTTATACTCTCCTTAGCACAGCGCGAAATGCCCAGAACACAAAACAGTACATACTGTAAAAAAGGCCGAGATGTTCAACCTTCCTGTACAGGTTCCATATCCGGCGCACTGCTTCGATCTTGTCCGATGACAGGCTCTCCCCCATACGGCGGTACAGTGTCAGGCTCTCATCAAGACCGAAAGCGGTATGACCGCTCCTTAATACGTTCCACCAGGTGGCTGTATCCTCACTTTTTACATAGGGCATCATGATATCATCCTTGGACAGCTTGTCCATATCAAACATGACCGTACTCGTAAATATTGTCGTATTTCGAAGAGCCTCTTTATATGTGATCGTATCCGGAACCCTTACGATCTTGCCACATCCGGCTCCGGTTGCATCCGCAAATTCATATCCTGTAAACGAAAAAGCGGCATCTTTACTGCGCATGAAGCTGACCTGCTTTTCCAGTTTATCTTCCATCCACAGATCATCGGCATCTATAAATGCGATATACCTTCCTGTCGCTGCCGCAATCCCCGTATTTCTCGCCCCTGCCGCGCCTTTTTGCAGCGTGTTCGCAAGGAGTTTTATTCTGTCCGATTCGAATCCTTCTATTATCTGCACACTGTTGTCGGTGGATGCATCATCAACAAGCAGCAGTTCATAGTCGTCATATTTTTGTTTTTTTACAGACATAATCGTGTCGGCAATGCATCCGGATGCATTATATACCGGCACGACTATACTTACGGTACTATTCATGTGTTTCCTCATACGCTGCTGCATTCTCCTCTTCCGTCACCCCTTCCGAGCTCCAGATCAGGAACATTGTTTTGATGGTGAGTATCAGCAGCCGAAGATCGAGCCATACGGAAAAATTCTCTATATAATACAGGTCCAGCTTCAGTTTGTCATATGGCCTTGTATTGTATTTGCCGTAAACCTGGGCGTATCCCGTAATCCCGGCCTTCACCTTCGTTCTGTATGCAAATTCAGGCATCATCTCGGAATACTTTTTAATGAACTCAGGCCGTTCCGGCCTCGGACCCACAAACGACATATCACCTTTCAACACATTGAACAGCTGCGGGATCTCGTCAATACGAAGTTTCCTTATCACACGCCCGACGGGAGTGATCCTGTCATCACTTTTGGATGCAAGTCTTGCAACGCCGTCGTTTTCGGCATTCTCTATCATGCTCCTGAATTTGATGATCGAAAACTCCTCATTGCCCTTTGTACATCTTGTCTGTCTGTAGAAAACGCTGCCTCCGTCACAGGCCTTGACGCACACCGCCGTGATCAGCATTATCGGAGACGTGATCACTATCATTATCGCAGCAAGGACTATATCAAACAGCCTCTTTATTATCCTCTGCTCGGCCTCGACCGGATCCGATTTGGTAAACAGCAGCGGTGTGTCGAACAGATGAAGGTTCTGTGAGCCCTTGAGCACTATATCCATGATCTTGGGACTGACATATATCTCCACATTGTTTTCATAGCATTTCTTGAATATCCGGTTTCTGACCTCACCGGGGATATCCCAGAGCATTACCGCCTCATGGCGCGGTATCTCTTCATCAATGGCATCGGCTTCGCTTTCAACGCTCAGGGATCTTGTTACGGTGAACTGATGTCTCCTGGTCTTGAACTTTTCGATGATTATATCCTGACTGCTGCCGCCATACAGAAGAAGAACATCTGTAGGCGGGAAGAGAGCCCTGTATCCGAAAGTGGCGAGTATAATCCAGACCGCGATCATAAGACACTGGATCAGCATACCTGCGCAAAGCGGTATCACGGTAGGAAGGTGATATGCAAGAAGACATATGACCCCGTAAAACAGAATATTGGTCACCAGCGTGGCAAACCCCTGGGACAGGGCAAGTTCGATCATACGAAACGACCCTATCTTGAGACCTCCGTACATTATCGATGCAAAAAACAGGATCGCCAGATATACGGCGGCTATAAAAATATGACCCCAGAAGAAGAACGCCTTGGGGATTCGTGTATTATAATGCCAGTACCATACATAAACCATTATCCCGGTCTCTATCGCCAGGATAAATATAGATACGGCAAACAGATATACTCTTTTCTGAAACTGTGTCCGGTTCAAAACAACTACTCCCTGCGCGTAAGAAGCAGAAAGGCTCCGTATATGTATCCCATGACAAGTGCCGGCAGACCGATATTGCCGGACTCTACCGGATGATGCGATCGTTTCGCATATATCACATAACGTCCCAGATACTTCAGTTTCAAAAGACCCCGGGGCGTGATACGGGCTCTTTGCTCGTAATACATATAAAATGCATTAACGTTGTCACGCTTCAGCTTCTTCGCCGATTCGGTATACCCGCCGGATATCGTTTCACATACGGTAACGATCCTGGGCAGGATGGCAAGTACACATACCTCGTCTATTTTATCATAAATATAGTCCTCGGGTACATATTTTTCGCCTTCTATCTCAGGGAACGGGAAACGCACCAGAAGATCCGTTTCATACATGAGCGTTGTCTCGCCGGAAAACCCCTTCAGATATAACCCGTACAGTGTGGATGTTCCGGTAACCGGAAAATCCTTTTCTCCGAAAAGTTTATCATCCGTAAGTCCTTTATGAGCGACCACTCCACCGATATTTACATTCCCGGCGGTATTTTGTTTTGCATCATCATATGCGGCAAGAAGTACTTCGACAGCGTCGGCTGTGAAGCGGTCGTCCGAATCAAGGCACACGAAGAGATCTGCTGCGGCAAGAGATACGCCCGTATTATGCGCTCTCATCTTGCCTCCGTTCTCTCGATAATGGTAACGGATCGGAATAACGGAATCATCGATCCATTTTTGCACCGCCTCGCCTGTGCCGTCCGTTGATCCGTCGTCCACGATGAGCCACTCGAAATCTTTGACGGTCTGGTTTATCAGACTCTCGTAAACACGCGTAAGAAGCTCTTTTCTGTTGTATGTCGGCGTAAAAACGGTCAGCCTCATTTAAGCCTCCTGACAGAAAACTTATGTGGAACATCGGAATAATCTATAAGGGCATATTCATGCTCCTCCACGGGATCGTATCTGTACACGATATGCCCGGACGTCTGTCCTATCTCGTACAGCCCCGCACGCTTAACAAACTCTGTCTGCGGATGCTGCTTCATCAAAACAACATACTCCGTCTGCGTCTTCTCAAGCGCATCCGTAAAATCCTCCTCATCCACATGCTGGTTCCTTACAAGCGGTGCCAGAAGCCTGTATACCGGCTTATTCTCATCTTCGAGCATCTCATCGGTATAGGAATAGCTGACCGCGTACAGATAGTCCTCCCTGTCAACAGCAAGCAGCATCCGGGGATCATACTGGCGTATCTCCATATTATACTCATATTCGAAAAATGCTTTTGTATATTCCCTGTCTGAATCCTCATGTATGATCCGGGAAATACTGATCAGTTCATCAGGGATCTTGTACATATTCTCGGCGATCGAAAGTCCTTCGGCATACACAAACCTGCCGCCGATCACGAACATGGCAGCAACACATACAGCTATGACCGGACGTTTGACAGAAGGTGCGCTGAAAATAACGAATGTCAGTATATACGGCACCAGGACCACGACCGGAGCTATCCAGAAAAACCGGTAATACTCGCTGTTGACATCAAATATCCTGTCAAGGATCAGCGGGAACAACGGATTAAATACGGTAAGCACCAGCATGACAGCCTGCGGCAGGAACAGTTTCTTATCCTTTACCGTGCCGAACAGCACAAGGACGATCAGGGCAAGAATATACATGACAAAATAACCCGTACCGGATGTATACAGGCCGAGACACCTTGCCAGAAATCCTATTCCGTTTTCAAAAACATTCACACCCTGCATCTTCTACCTCGGGAATGTGTATATGGCAAAATACCCTTTTACATACAGCACATATATGAGCATCATCAGAAGTTCGGGAGTAACACACAGTACTGCCCGGATGAGTATTCCCACTCTCCTGCGGATAAAAGCATACGGTACGAACAATACAAAGACCGCCGCAGGTATCACCATATTGGCCGTTGAACTTACCGTTGCCGCTCCGAAACATATTGCAAAAAGCATCAGGATGAGACGCCTTTCATCATGATCCCCACCGATAAAATGCATATAGACAACAAATATGGCAAGCACGGCTATGTTACCGACCACGGACTTGCCCTCATATGTTCTCGTCATAAGAAAATTGGATGTCGTATACAGAGAAATGAACAGAAAATTCAGCAATGTCATGA
>JBGUNV010000135.1:0-2127 GCA_045117595.1 Lachnospiraceae bacterium | reverse complement strand
AGTTCCTGGTATTTGAGTGCGGATACCTGCCAGGAGAAATCGGCAGCCATGGCACGGTCGATCATCTTGTTCCATTCACGCTTCTTGTCGTAGTATATCCGCTCTGCGTTTCTGATGCATCCGAGCATCTCATGAGCATTATAGTTCATGAACGAGAATCCTGTTCCCTTGCTCTCGTATTCATTATACGGCTCAACAGTATCCTTGAGGCCTCCGGTCTCGCGGACTATCGGAAGTGTTCCGTAATGCAGGGCCATGAGCTGTGAGAGTCCGCACGGCTCAAAGAGCGAAGGCATAAGGAATGCATCACTTGCCGCATATATCTTGTGCGACAGAGCCTCGGAGTAATAAATGTTCGCCGATACCTTGTTGGCATATTTCCAGTCAAAGTGCCTGAACATGTTCTCATAGCGCTCCTCACCGGTTCCGAGTATTACGATCTGGACATTGTCCTGACACAGTTCATCCATGATATATGCGATGAGATCAAATCCCTTCTGGTCCGTCAGCCGGCTGACTATACCGATCATCATCTTCTTCTCATCCTTATCAAGACCGAGTTCCTCCTGAAGGGCAACTTTGTTCTTCACCTTCTCCTTGCGGAAATCCTTGGCATTGTATTGCTTCACGATGAATCTGTCAGTCATCGGATTATATTCGTCATAATCTATACCGTTAACGATCCCACGAAGATCGTTTGCACGGGCACGGAGCAGTCCGTCAAGTCCCTCACCGTAGAACGGCATCTTGATCTCCTCTGCATAGGTATATGAAACGGTCGTGATCGCATCGGCAAATACAAGACCGCCCTTCAGCAGATTGCCGTCCTTGTATGCCTCGAGCTTATCGGGAGTGAAGAAATAATCGGGAAGCCCGGATAGAGTACGTACCGTCTCAACATCCCAGACGCCCTGGAATTTGAGGTTGTGGATGGTCATGACCGACTTCATGTTTCTGAAGAATTCACCGTCATGAAAACGCTCCTTCAAAAATACGGGAATAAGGCCCGTCTGCCAGTCATGGCAGTGTACGACATCCGGCTGAAAACCTACGACCGGAAGTACGGAAAGCACGGCCTTGGAAAAGAAGATGAACTTCTCCAGATCCCACAGCAGATCGCCGTAAGGTTTTGCACCGGAAAAATAGAACTCGTTATCAACAAAATAGAACATAACCCCGTCATATTCCATCTTGAAGATACCGACGTATTTATTGTCATTACCGATATCCATGTAGAAGCAGTCAACATACTCCATCTTATCGGTATATTCCTTCGACATGCACAGGTATTTCGGTATGATCACGCGTACATCAAAATATCTCTTGTCAAAACATTTGGGCAGGGATCCGACAACATCTGCAAGTCCTCCTGTCTTGATAAATGGAACACATTCAGATGCTGCAAATAAGATCTTCTTCATATAAAACCTCCTGTTGCCGGGACCGTTTAATGCCTACCGCAACATTATACCACAATTATCACGGGCCTGTTCAATTGACCATTGAGAATTTTTCGGCCATTTTCTTCTCAAAATCATCCTTGGGCATCGGCTTTGCAAAATAGAATCCCTGGATCATATCGCATCCCTGTTCGGCAAGAAATTCAACCTGTTCCTTCACCTCAACACCCTCGGCTACAGTCTTCATGTTAAGATTCTTGGCAAGTCTTATAGCCTCAGCCACAACTATCTGGCCTCTTCCGTCGCCCTCGTCATTCCTGAAGAAATCAGCATCGAGCTTTAAAACATCAAGCGGCATCTCCTTAAGAGAGTTCAGTGAGGAATATCCCGATCCGAAATCGTCCATCGATACGGTAAAACCGTATTCCCTGAGCTTTCTGATCGTACTTATGATAGCCTTTTTATCATCAAAGAATGCGCTTTCCGTCAGCTCAAGTTCGATCATATCATGCGGGATACCCGCTTCATCAACAATGTCCCTTATCTGCTCCGCAAGGTCGCTCTCTATGAAATGCGCCCTCGAGACGTTCACTGAGACCGGAACACACCTGCACCCTTTGTCCAGCCACATCTTCTGATCCTGCGCAACATGTTTTAACATGTAATGATCGATCCTGGTTATAAATCCGTTCTTTTCAAATATAGGGATGAACCTCCCCGGGCTGAT
>JBGUNV010000134.1:0-3530 GCA_045117595.1 Lachnospiraceae bacterium | reverse complement strand
CATCAACTCCTTTATCTCATTTAGATCTTCTTCGTAAGCGTTCCCGGTTTTCATAATCCGCTCTCTGATCATGTTTATGTTTCTGCCCAGGGCGGCTATCTGGTAGTTGTATTCCTTCAGTCCGTTATAGTCGATGTCATAGACATAACCATATAAGATCAGGTGGCGGATATATTCAGATATATTTCGCATTTTGGATTCTTTAATTTTCTCATCGAGGACATATTTTTCATTTTCGTTGAGATACACCTGGATGGGTATCTTGCGATCACGTTCTCTGCTCATATAGGGCACTTCCTTTCTAAATTGCCGTATCCGGCGTGTTTGTTTTTGGGCAGAAATGCTCTTTCTTCGGAGAGAGAAAAGAGTGCAGTTCTGCATTAATGGGGGTCAGGGGGAGTATCCCCTTGCAAGCTCATTTGCGTCATTTTTCCGGCTGGAGAAATGACCAGCAAATGTGGATGTGTCATGACACATCCAATGCTTGGTATTTTTCTTGCAAATCGGTTCCGATTTGCGGGTTCAGACTGCCATAGGGCAGGCGGCTTTGAACCCATAACGCCGTATCCGGCGATTGCTTTTATGCTTTTGTACTGTGGGGAATATAACGGGAAAATAAAAAACTGCCACAGTACGGGCGCACGGATGCACCGGTAATAGTAGCAGTTTAGGTGTCTTATAAAATCTGAACTGAGGTCATGTTAGCAGAGCGGGAGCATGACGTCAATTATTTTCCGGAATGTTCTCAAGATATTTTCCGACTACAACAGCATTATCGACCACTTCATCAAATGAGAGCCTGGCTGCATATGTCTCATCAGCGATGTAATTGCTCCAGTCATTTGCAAGAGATTCTTCTGCTTTTACATCAGCGCAGATGGACTCATATTTTTTCAAAAGATCAAAGGAGCCTCTTTTTTTGGCAGTATGATCTACAGCCAATTTAAAATGTGCCGGATTGATGGAGTCCCAGTAAAGGTGGAAGAGGACATATAAATCATAGAAGTCCCTTGATCTGGTATTCCCGATGCCTCTGCGGATAACTGTTTCATATTTTTCTGCAAGGATCGTTTCCAAAGTATAGGCATATACATCAATGTCCTTTTCATCGAACATGGTATGAAAAGAATACTCGATAGCTGCAGGTGTGATCTCATCCCCGGTGGTGATGTCAATCTTCATTTTGTTCTTTATCTTGCCGTACTCTGCAACAAAGTGAACTCGGAAATTGTTGTAATCGTCATCTTCACGGATAGGCTCGATCTTCTCAAACCGGAAGATGATTCCGTCTCCGGTATTAATGTCAAAGATCTCTTTTACGATCTTTTCAATGTTTTCTTCGTCCATATCTATTCCACGGACGGTTGTATCCATGTCCATGGTGGTTCTTTCAGAAATGCCAATCATGGAAGAAATCAACAGACCGCCCTTAAGGACAAAGTTCTTTTTATATGGAGAGAGGGATAATCTCTCCAGAATACGCTCGAACATAAAAATCTGTAATACTTCCTGAGCGTGAAGATCTTTCTCTTTGGCTATATTGCGGATTGCGCCTTTAAGCTGCTCCGGTGTTTTCATCTGTGGTGTGCTCCTTTCAGCCTGTCAGTACATCCATGTAATCTCGGACAGGTCTTTCTATATGGAAGATCTTAGCATATCTGATAAGCTGCGCATGGTCGTTAGTTCGGTCATTAAAGTATTCGTGCAGAGCCTGCAGATATAACTGCTTATCTATCTTGTCTTTTTTCTTGATCAGGTCAATTATACATCTTTCCTTATCATATAGACGGACTTTGTTTCCGTCCGGTGTCAAGGTCTCTGTAATGCCAACACTCCATTTATCGGCATTTATATAATGTAATCTGATATTCTTATTGTCCTTTTTTAACCGGGTTGCATTAAATCCCTGCGGTACGGAGACATCCCATACATGGGGAGTACGGTCGGACATATCCCAAAGGTAAAGGGCAGTGCCATAGGAATAAACTACTCTTGGGTTGTTCGCCTGTATAATCTGGAGATCATCCGGGAACTCATCTGCATAATAATATATTCCACGAGCTTCTTTTACAAGAATGCCTTCATCAATAAAGGTGGGTATCAGTACACGACTGATACCTGCTTTTTCTATCTGGGATGTTGTGATCATGCCGCCGGTCTTCTCGGCCATTTCTTTTAGCATTTCAATTCTTTGTTCTCGAAGTTTTGACATTTTGCATCACCTCCTCGAAACTAACGCACTTTAATTATATAATAGTAAAGTCTAAATGTAAAGTTTTGAAAGAAAAATAATTTTTTTCAAAATTTATACCCACATTTGGACCTCGAAAATACTTCTCTGTAATGAAGGACGGAATCAGGAGCCATTCGTAGAAAGGATAACTATGAGCGGCTATGAATTCGATCCAAAAGATAAAGATGGGAGTCTAAGGGACAGGTTTGACTGTTACTGCAAGGAGGTGATCGGTAGAGCAGCACACAACCTGGTATTCAAACAGGCACAGTACCTGATCCTTCATTTTGGCGGCGGTGAGATAGATCCGTCGATGATGATGCATGAAGATGAGCATGACAACCTGTACGCAGTAAAAATGACGGTACGGGGCAAGGATGTCTTCATTGGAGATGAGCGCCTTGCAAAATTGCTCCCCAAATTACAGAAACGAAAGCGTGAGATTTTACTTATGTATTACCTGCTGGATATGACGCTTGAGGAAATCGCTAACGAGCTGGGCATTGAGTACGAGACAGTAAAATCTACAAAATCGAAGGCGATTAAAGAATTGAGGAAAGGAGCGGCAAGTGAAAGTGAAGAGGCGTAAATATACTCCGCCGGAGGCTGATCTCATCAGGCCAGCTATTACCGGCAATATTGTTGCGCTGTTTGATGTGAGATCACACTATGACAGGCTTATGCGTTATAAGTTGAACAAAGAGATAATGGCCTTGTCAGAGGCTATAGGCTTCAGCCCCGATATGTTTGACTTTGACAATCTCCTCGGGGATGTTGGCGTTATCCTCGATAACGCAGTAATGAACTTTAAGGAATAATCAACTATAACGATAACTCCTGATTCCTATCGCCTTCATTATTTATTATTTGTCATTCTCATAAGGTGCATAAGCCTAAAAGCGGTGTAGCAGCTGCAGGTGTCGCTTATGTACCTTTCGGGCTGACAAGTCCGGCGTTAGGAATTACCACCGTAACGGTGGCACTGAACTTTGAAAACTGAATATTGTTGTACTTTGCAGAACAACCGGAGCGTTAAGCCAAACAGTAAGTACGCCATGATGCGGCTCTTATATTTAGGAAGAAAAGCGAATTTCTCTATGAGCTGTGGAGCGTCGTATATGTTGCTGAGAATGGGATTGGGGATCCTATGGCGATGATGCGTTCCTTAGTTAAAGTTACTTCCCCGAAGAATGGGGGCTGATGAAGCTGGTGGAATTCCAATGTGATCTGTACCCAGGATCACTGCAAAGTATTTTTTTAAGAAAAAGGTTTATCGGTCAATAAAAGCGCATTTGCG
>JBGUNV010000133.1:0-4812 GCA_045117595.1 Lachnospiraceae bacterium | reverse complement strand
CGGTCTTGTTTTGACGTCTTAAATTCAACCTGTATAAAATTTTCAAAGTTCATCAATTTCTGCTTGATTTTTTATTTGCAGACTTATCTTATCTGTTATTTGATTCCAGAAACGCAATAAACTCATCTTCCGGGATCGGCCTGGAATAATAATATCCCTGTATGTATTCCACACCCATATCCTGCATTACCTTCATCTGTTCTTCGGTTTCTATTCCCTCAGCAACAACACCCATATTCAGTTTATGCAGTATATCAACCATTCCGATAAGTACATGTTTGGTCTTATCATTGTCGAAAAATCCCTTGATAAAACTATGGTCGAATTTGATGATCTGTACCGGCATATTTACAAAATAATCTATGTTGGACCGTCCCGTACCGAAATCATCAAGTGAAAAACTGATCCCTTTTTCAATGAGCTTCTTCATGTTCCTGATCATGACCCTGCGGTTCTTGGCTGCCGCGGTTTCCGTGATCTCAAGATTGATCGATTTCGGATCCACATGATATTTCTCTATATAATCAAAAACGAATTTCGCCGGGTTTTCATAATCAAACTGTGCCGCCGAAATATTTACCTCCACCTGTTCAAGACCGTGTTTTTGGACTTCACCTTTTGCAAGGAACTCGCAGACTTTTTCAAATACACGTATACCGAGAGGGATTATCTGTCCGTTCTCTTCTGCGACCGGTACAAACTCTCCCGGCGGAACGATCTCACCATCCTTGCTGCGTATACGGACAAGTGCCTCGGCAACGTTAAAACGCGACTCCTTAACATTATAAAAAGGCTGGTAGAAAACCTCGACCCTGTCTTCATGCAGGGCTTCATCGATCAGTTCTTTTATCCGGCTGTGATCCCTCAGTTTCTGAACCAGTTCATCGTCGGCAATGACTATCTCCTGCTCACTTTCAAGATATGTGTGCAGAAAACGGAAAAACTCTTCCGGTCCGCTCATCTCCAGACTGTCAGGGATAAGCAGATATGTACCTTTTGCCGGCAGATCGGTAACTCCGTCTTTTTGCATTTTAATATTCCTGGCCCGTTCAAACATACGGTCTCTGTCATCATAAACCACGCAGAACGTATCGTCGTCAATACGAAAAGCCGGCTCGGGACCAAGTGCGACCAGTGCCCTGGACGTACGCATGACGGCAGCTTGTTCCATACTGTAATCCACATAGTTTGTCAGATAATGGATCTTAGCCGTAAACAGCGAAAACCTCTTGCCGAATTTGTATTTATCCCGTACATAGGCTGAGAGGGCATTGGTGTTAAAAAGCCCTGTGGTGCCGTCTATGTATTCACTAGGATTCTCGAGCTGGATATACAAAATGACCATACCGAATGCCGATGCAAATCCGACGAGCAGTAACTGCGGTTCGATAAACTGAACGACCGCAGCCAGAAGCCATAACCCCTGCCACAGGATCATGGCAATGAATCTCCGCCCAGGCATCTCTTTTTTGTAGACAAAAGTTGTGGCAAGTGTAGCCAGGATATATATTGCAGAAAGCAGATATGCAACAGTCGTAGAAGGTCCGAATGAAAATACTATACGTCCGTGAGCTTCGTATTCAATCGGAAGTACAAACATCAATATCTCTCCGATCCCGAATATAGTATGCGATATGATCCTCACGACTGTCGCCCACATCTTATCCCGCGGGAGCAGACTGGTGGAGGCATATACATACCCGAAATAACCCTGCAGGACCAGCAGCATTATATAGATCTTGCATACAATTCGGGTTGTTTCGGGATCAAATCCTTCAAGTACGGACTTATTGATCAGAACGATCGACAGGATATCAAATATCAGACAGGCAAAACACGCACATATTGCACGATAAAAGAGCTTACGATTCATAAGGTCAAGTTTTTTCTCGCGTAAAAACATGACCGATATGGTAAAAATTATAAAGAGCGCGCAACATTGAAGCTCAATGTTCATTCATGTCATCCTTTGATATCTATAGGTTTATTACACTTAGGACATGATATGGATGATGCCAGTATATTTATATCAACAAGTTTACCACAATGCGGGCAGGTAATAAACATCTTCTGTTCCTTTGTCTGCCCTCCGGTGATCTTTTCAAGTTCATCAATGTTAAGTACTCGATCCTCCATCTGTTATCTCTCCTTTTAATACAATAATATCTCTGTTTAATGTTCTCTCAGTCAAGCTGACTGTAAAAACTGTCAATGTTCTCTTCGGGCAGAACGACCTTATCCCACCCGTAATCCTTGTAAGCCGTGATATCAAGATCATTTGCCGCAACATAGTTTGCGATTATCTGTGCTCTGGTTGCCTCAAATGCCTCTGTATCTGCATCGCTCCTTATCAGATCTTCATAATACTTTCCGAATATCTTCTTCGCGGTGGGATCATAATCGCTGCCATCCCCGACCTGCTCCATCTGTGTGACCTCGTATCCTTCCGGAGTGTCAACCGCTTTTAAATGTATACAGCCGGGATATGATCCGCCTGACACACACTCTAATATATCGTCTGTTTTGTTATAATTAAACACCCAGAAATTGCCCCATACCCGGATATCTTCATTATTGCTCTCATCCATCGCGATTATCATCGGACACGGGATAGTTACCTGAAAATCGGAATATCCTTTTGAAAGCTCATCTGTCATGTACTTATACAAAACGCTGTAAAAAGCTTCCGGGCCGGGATACTCATACGGCGGAAGATCCGAAACCTCCGAAACAACGGAGAAGTTGATGATCTGTGCCTCTTGCATTTCCCCGAAAAGTTCCTCAAATCTTCCTTCATATACGGAATTCCCGTCAGAATCAAAGTTTTCAACAGCTTCCTCGGCTACGACCAGTTTATTGCCTTCGATCGTATATCTGGCTATCCAGTGATGAGCCGCCGCATAAAGCTGACCATCCTTTATACATAGCGGATATGCCGTTCCGGCACTGCTCACACTTCCGATCTCAACAGGACCCTCATCCCCATATATGAAAAGTGCGGCATCGATCGCTGCCATATGTCCCTCAAGATCATCATAAGCTCCACTGCATACAAGAAGCACATCCTGATCTCCGATCGTCTCATTGGCATATCCCATTCCGTCCGTAAGCTTTTTATCCACTATCTGCGTAAATGTATCGCACCCGGATATGTCAATTGACGGGGCATCATCACTCTCTTCTTCCGGTACCGCGGTCTCCCCGGGATTTGATACCGTATCCTCGGACACAGCAGATGCATCAGATACCGCCGTTTCCTCTGTCGGGTCTGTCTGTATATTTACAGTTGTATTACACGCACTTACGGATGCTGTCGCAATGATAAGTGCCGTTATTACAGATAATCTTTTTTTCATAATGTTCTAAGTCCTTTATTGCCGTCACGAGATATAAGAAGCCGGAATGAATGTTCCGACTTCTCTTATATTATTATCAACAGATCATCTTTGTATGACCTTACATCATTTTTTCCTGTTCACATTCGGTACAGTATGCCCTTCCTCCCGAGCCCTGAACAAAAAATCTGTACGTCTTGCAATTCGGACACCAGTATTTCTTTTTGTTCACATCCTGTTCCACTCCTCCAGTTACATTCTTAAGCTCGGTTTCATCGATTTTTTTAGTTCTAATATCATTCATCGGCGTTTCCTCCTGATCTGTATTTTATCACATATGACTCAATTTGTGGTAATTCAATTATAGGCTTTCATTCGTCACAAAAGTGTCACACAATGCCCCCTCCGGTCTTCGAATCCGCCTCCACAAGCTCCCTTATTGCCTTATCTTTTATAAGTATTGTCCATGCGTCATATGCTGCATTTTTGTATTCATCCGGGACCATTTCCCTCCCTTCGACAAACGGGCAAGAATATGGAAGCTCCATGTAATACAATGTTATTTCAAGCTCTCCATCTTCCGTAATGTACGGATACAGAGGAAAAGTCCTGCATTGTACCGGTCTTGTGCCGCGCTTGCACTTCTCGGGGCCCGGGCACCTTACCGTATATACATAATCCCCCCACGATGCCGGAAGATCGTGTTCCTCTCTTTTTAGTTTTTCTATCGGAAATTCACACCCTGCCGATTCAAGATACTCCTTCTCTCCCGGAAGAAGATAAATATACGGAGCGTCATCCTCAAACAAACTTCCGTTGCAGCACGCTGCGCCGCAAATCCTTCCGCAGTCATATGATGCCGGCCCAGCATTATCAAGCATTTCATATATTTTTCCGTATTCGTCTATTGCAGGCATTCTATTCCGCCCCCCGTCATGTTTTGTCTTCATCATACATTTTTTCCCGGTCCATTGCAAAAAATCAGTCGTCATGCCAGGTTATGTATGGTATAATCTCGATGAAAAGGGGTTATCCTGCATCACAGATGCGAGATATCTCCCGGCAAGGGGCATTAGCGCAGTTGGGAGCGCGCCACACTGGCAGTGTGGAGGTCACGGGTTCAAGTCCCGTATGCTCCATTTTGCACACAAAAACGCTTTAAGACATTTTACAGTCTTAAAGCGTTTTTGATATCTTTTCTGGCCTGATCCGGCCGATAACCTTTCTGCGGTTTAATCCTTGTAGATCAGGGCAAATGCGTAACCCTCAACATTGATGGTTGCAGTTACTGTTGCAGGGTTCGTATCGGTATCGGCATATACCCATGCTCTTCCGTTCTTATCAAGCGCCATGATAGCGAATGTTCTGCCCGCTTTCTGGAACTCCTTCGGGATGATGATCGTAAGCGTACCATTCTTGAGTGTGTATTCTACCTTGCCGTTTATGGCCATGTTGAAGGTAAATGCTTGTAAAAATC